>JBBQIU010000186.1:0-6167 GCA_038325245.1 Verrucomicrobiota bacterium | reverse complement strand
GTGGCAAATCCCTCCCCGTCCGGCGCTCATGTCCGTCGCATTCACGTGGGCCTGGAGGCCTGCCCGTGTGAACTTAGGCCCGAGGGAACGCAGAGAGCGCAGAGAAGGCACCTGGTTTTCGCCAAACACCTTCAGGTTCTGGACCTCTGATCTCGAAGGGCGCGTCCTGTGCAGCGCAACGGGGTGCTCACTGAGTCCTTGAGCTTTCAAGACCTTCCGTCACGTTTGGCCGTTGATGCGTCGGTTCACTCTCGATGAACCTCTCCTTCCTCCATCAAAAGAAGCGGGGTCCGGCGATCACGCTGTTGCTCATGGTTCTGGCTTTCGTGCCGGGTCCGGCCACGCCCACCGCGGCTCAGGCTGCGACGGCCCCTGAGCCCGATGTTCCCGGCGGGTTTAAGTCCCAGAACATTCGCGTGAGCCTTGACTCCCCGACCCCCGACGCGCGGATCCACTACACTCTCGATGGTTCACCCCCTGTTCCGGGCGTCAGCCCTGAGTACTCGCAACCGCTGGACCTGGGGCCCACGTCTGGCCGCGGCGCCGTGACGCTTCGGGCAATCGCGGTGTCCGACGGCGGGCCGCCCTCCGACGTCGCCACCCACACCTACCTCTTTCCGGAGGGCATTCTTAACCAGTCGTCAACGCCTGCCGGTTTCCCGGCTGCGTGGGTGGACAGCCGCGGACGCAGCACGGTGACGGCGGATTATGAAATGGATCCGAACGTGGTCGAAGACCCCAATTACGCCACCATGGCCCTGGAGGCGCTGACCTCAATTCCAACGGTCTCCCTCGTCACCGACATCGCGGGCCTGTTCGATCGGCGCACGGGCATCTATTCCAATCCCGAGCAGTACGGGGAGCTTTGGGAACGTCCGACCAGCGTCGAGTTTCTCTACCCGCAGGAAGGTCGAAGAGTTCATTTGAACGCGGGGCTCCGCATCCAGGGCGGAACCAGCCGCATCCCGGACAAGGCCCACAAACACTCGTTGCGCCTGCTGTTCAAGAGCGAGTACGGCGCGAGCCGGCTGGACGGACAATTCTTTCCCGACTCCCCGGTCGAGCGCTTCGACACCCTCGTGCTCGATGCCGGCCTGAACCTGGTCTGGATTCATCCCGAAGAGGCCCAGCGCAACGCCGGTCAGTATGTCCGGGACCAGGTCGTGGCGGACTGGCAGAACGCCATGGGCCACCCCGCCCCACACGGCCGATGGTTTCACGTGTACCTCAATGGCCTGTACTGGGGCCTCTTCGGAGTCCATGAACGGCCCGACGATCAATTTGCCGCGTCCTACCTCGGCGGCGCCAAGGAGGAGTGGGACATCGTCAAGAACACCACCGGCTTTGAGGTCGTCGCGGGCACGCGCACCGAATGGGACGCGCTGCTCACCCGGGTGGCCGCCACCGGAACGGACGCCGCTTCCCTCGCCAATCTCGAAACCGTGCTCGACCTCACAGCGTTCGCCGACTACCTGCTGTTGAACTTTTACGCAGGCAACACCGACTGGCCGCACCACAACTGGTACGCCGGTCGCCGCAGAGTGCCCGGCGCCCAGTGGCGGTTTTTTTCGTGGGACGCGGAGCACGTGTTCAAGAACCTCCAGGACAACCGCACAACGGCCAACGAACCCGCAACCCCCGGTGGCATCTGGAATGTCCTCCGCAGGAATCCCGAATTCCGCCAACTCTTCGCCGACCGCGTCCAGCGTCACACGACCGGAGATGGAGTCTTCGCCGTAAGTGCCTCGCAGCCCGCATGGAATCCCGATCATCCCGAGCGGAACAGACCCGCTGCCGCCTACATGAAGCGGATCCGCGAAATCGATCCCGCGATCGTGCTCGAATCCGCCCGTTGGGGCGATGACCGGCGCGAGCCTCCGTACACCCGCAACACCGAGTGGCTGACCGAATTGAACAAACTCCTGCGCGATTACTTCCCCCGCCGAACCTCCGTGCTGCTCTCCCAACTTCAGAGCGCCGGACTCCTGCCGTCGACGCCCGCCCCCACGATGACCCCTTTCGGCGGGCACGTGACTTCCGGGCTCGAGGTTGTCCTCCACGCACCCGGCGGCCAGGAGATCTGGTGGACCCGCGACACTTCGGACCCTCGGCAGTACGGCTTCGGTTCCCCGGCGCCGTCGGCCGAGCGTTACACCACGCCTGTCCGACTCGTCGAGAGCACCCGCATTCGCGCCCGCACCCGCTCCGCACAAGGTGAATGGAGCGCCCTGATCGAGGCGGACTTTACGGTGCCCGGTTCCATCCCGACCCTGAGCATCGCAGAGATCCTCTACGCCCCCTCTGGCGGATCTGCCTTCGAATTCGTTGAACTGTGGAATCCGGGAACCCTTCCCGTCGATGCTGGTGGATACTCCTTCGTGGGTATGGAAGCGGTTCTGCCCGCCGGTTGGATTCTCGAACCCGGCGAACGGGCGATCCTCGCGAACGACACCGATCCCGCCGAGTTCGGCCTCCGGTATCCGGGGGTTGAGGTCGCCGCCTGGTACAAGGGTAACCTATCGAACACTGGCGAACGGCTGGCCCTGCGGGATCGGGCGCTTCAGACGGTCACGTCCGTCACCTGGGATTCCGGCGGTGACTGGCCTTCCACGGCGGGCGGCCACTCCATCGAATCCACCGGTCCGTCCCTGGACCCAGGTGAACCCCTTCACTGGATTCGAAGCCCCGTCCCCGGCGGAACTCCGGGGCGTGCCACGTCCCACGTCGAACCCGCCGTGCCCGCAACCGCGCGCCTCCACGAAATCCACCCTGGAGGCAATGGCATCGAAACCCGGGATTGGGTCGAACTGCACAATCCCACCCAAACCCCCCTTTCCCTGGCGAACTGGCAATTAGCAGATCGCCTCCAGCCGACGCGTGGCCTCGCCCTGGATGCCTCCCACAGCATTGTCCCAGGGGGCTACCTAGTCCTCGTCCTGGACCCCGCCTTTCTCGGTCTCGACCGTGACGGCGATCGCGTCGCCCTCCTCGATCCGTTCGGACAACGCGTCGACAGCGTCGCGTTCGGTCCCATCCCGGACGGCTTCACTTTGGGGCGGACGGCATCCAACACGTGGACCTTGAATCGCCCGACTCCGGGAACCGCCAACGAACCCGCAGCCCTCGGCTCGGCGATGGCATTGCGGATCAACGAAATCTTTCCGAACCCATCACCGGGGGCGGACGATTGGCTGGAAATATATAATGACGACCCCACCCTTCCCGTCGCGCTCGAGGGTCTCGTCCTGCAGATGAGACCGACAAATCTCCCGGACCCAGGCGACAGCGCCATGCTCCGGATTCCGGCCTTTGTTCCGCCGGGAGGCCACGCCGTATTGCGGGCGGATCGCCGGGGCGGCCCAGGCCACGTGGACCTCAAACTTCCCGCCGCCGGGGCGAGGCTTGCGCTGCTTCAAGCGGAGGGCTCGACCATCGATTCCGTGCTGTGGCCGGCCACGCCCGAGGGCGTTTCCCTGGGCCGTTGGCCGGATGGCTTCCCGGTTTTTGATCGTCTACCAACGACGACGCCGGGCGATTCCAATCTCCCTTCGCCCCGGCTCACCGGGATCCGACTCGTCTCGCGTCCGAGCGTGGAAATCACGGTCGATGCGCCCGGGATCGGGATTGGTTTCCCCGAGCTCGAATGCGTGATCGAAACCTCGACCGACCTAAAGGCCTGGGAACCGATCCATCGAACCGTGTTCACCGGACAATGGACCCTCACCGTAGATGCCCAATCGGGAGATCGCCTGTTCTTCCGCGCCCGCCTGGAGGGCGGGCATCCCTCTCCCTAGCCGGACTATCGTGCGGCAAGCCGGCCCTTTTCGCTGATGCACCAAAGTCCTTTCCAGGTCCGGAGGAACAATTCGCCGTCAGACATCGCCAGGCTGGAGTTGGTGGGCTCGGCCACCGTGTTCGTGGCGATCACTTCGAACTTCCTCGAAGCCCGCAGGATGAAGGTATCGCCGCTGCGGTTCACCGTGTAGATCCGGTCGCCAGCGATTGTCACGGACGACCACGAGGCATCCGCCGCGCCCGGTCCATTGAGTCGCTCCTCCCACAGTCGCTCGCCCGTCGCCAGGTCCAGGCATTCGAAGAACCCGTCCATGTTCACGAAATAGATGGTGCCGTCGCGCACCACGGCCGACCCGAGCCGGTTCTTCCGGGATCGCTCATCGCGCCATAGGCGATGCGTGTCGGTGACATCGCCTGAACCGCCGGCACGCACTGCGACGGTGCTGCCTTGGAATCCCCCCATTGCAAGAACGATGTTCCCGGCCGGAACGGGAGACGTGTAAATGAGGGGATTAAGTCCCTCGGCGCGCCATAGATCGGAACCGGACTCAGGCGAGAGGGCCACCAGGGCCTCGGGCAGGCTCAGAATCAGTTCTTCACGCCCAGACACCTTCATGACCAGGGGTGAGCTAAAGCTCCCGACCGTACCTGGCACGCGTCCCCGGAATCCGTCCGTGCGCACGGTGGGCGACGGTTCGGGAAGCGGCTTTTCCCACAGCGTCTTTCCCGTTCGCTTGTCGAACGCATACACCTTCGAGCCGGGTCCGGGACCGTGGTAGACGAACACACGGTCTCCCAAGATCACGGGAGACGCTGCGTGGCCCCACTCGTGCCGTTGGGGACCCAACTCCCGACGCCACAGTTCACGCCCCTCCAGGTCGAACGCGAAGACTCCGGCGGAACCAAACGCCGCGACCACCCGCTCACCATCGGTCACCGGTGACCCCGCCGCGTACGGGTTGTCCTCATGGGTGTCCTCCTTCAGGTCATACGACGTCCCATTCTCCCAAAGCAGGCGGCCGTCGCGACGATCGAAGGCCATGACCACCCGCCGATGGTTCCGTTCAATGGCCTGTGTCAGAAAAATCCTCCCACCCGAAACGATCGGCGTGGAATTGCCGCGATCGGGAAGGTCGACCCTCCATCGGATGTGGTTCGTCGGGCTCCAATGGGTCGGAAAATCCGTCTCGGTCGTCGCCCCATCCGCGCGGGGTCCACGCCAAGCCGGCCAATCCGCCGCATTCACGGGCAGAGGCCCCGCCGCGGACACCGCCACCAAAAACACAAAACCGGCCAGGAAATGAGATCGCATGGCGCCGACCCTAGCACGACCTGCCCGCCAGCCAAGTTCCAGCCTTAGGAGAGTTCTGACCAAGGACCCCCACGATTGCTCCCTAACATTCCCACTCCGCAGGCCAGTGGCAGAAGCCTGGCGGAAGCCGACGAAGTCTCCCGGAAAAACGAAAACCGCCGGCAACGGGCCGGCGGCTATCATGAGCACTTGACCGAAAGTTCTACGCCACTTGGGAGCGGCGGAAGCGACGGACACCACCGACGGCAGCGAGGCCGAAGCCCAGCATGACCAGGGTCGCGCCACCGTCCGGAACATGGATGCCAACCAGGTTGTCATTCCCGCATTCCATCGTGTACTTGAACAACGTGCCCGACGGAACCGTTGTGCCGAGGAAGCTCAAATCCAGGTCGATTTGGTAGTGAGTGTTGTTTCCCGATTTGCCGGCGTACGGACCGCCGACATAAGACGTTTGTGTGAACGGAACGTTGACGTAGCCCGCAACTTCGGTCCCGTTGGAGTTATAGATCCACGGATTCGCCTCCGAATTCGCTCCAACGGCCACAGAGGTGACCACCGAAGAGGTTGAGTTCAGCTTGCGGACCGTATAGGTCGGACCGATGCCGGAAACGATGCTATCGAAGTTCACGTTCACCGTCTGCGTGAAATCGATGACGTAGTCGTACTTGAAGAGCGAGTTGCTCATGGGAGCGGTGATCCCGCCGTTGATGTCCACGCCGTATGTCGCGTCGCCATTGACGTCGATGAAGAGATCGCCACCGGCATAGGTGCCCTCGCCCATCTTGAAGTTGAAGCCGCCGATGATGCTCAGGGTCAGCCCATTGAGTCGGAACGCCTCCAGATCCCATTCCTGACCGATGATGGTTCCCGGTTCGGTTTCATTGTCCTCGGAGATCCCACGCGGATCGCCATGCACGACCGCCCCTCCGTTCGTGGTGTCCCCCCACCATCCGTCGGCCCGGTACTGCGTGACCTTGTCAAAAACCGTGATATCGACCGCCATCGCACCCTGCCCAAGCGCCGCAACCATCGCAGACGCAACAAGCAACTTCTTTGTGTT
>JBBQIU010000185.1:0-6171 GCA_038325245.1 Verrucomicrobiota bacterium | reverse complement strand
CCGCGGCAGGTTCATCTGCGTGACCAGCACTTGGAAATCCAGCCTGGCCCAGTCCTGGCGATGCTTGGAGCGGCGGCCAAAGGCCTCAATCATCGTGGCGGCTTCGGCGATGCGGCCGTCGCCGAGCATGGATTCCGCCCGGGTGAAGGCGCGGGTCTCCTGCGCGTCGGCCACGCGGTTCCTCCAGGCGCGGACACCGAACGCACCTCCAACCGTGAGGACGAGCACGGCGAGAATGAGAAAGAGTTTCCTCATGAGGTGGGACGGTCCTTTCGGCGTTTGAGGACGATTCCGAAAGTGATGAGGCCGACGAGAATCAGAACGGTGGAGGGCTCCGGGGTTGCGGTCAGGGAAGCAATGTTGACCTTCCCGATGTCGATGGCGAAGAGGACATCATTGAAGTCCTTGTCACCTCCGCCATAGAGATCCTCGAATCCCAGGAGCAAATACGGGCTGTCCTTGAGGCCGTAGGCAAAGGCGACGACGTGATCGATGCCGTCGGGGTTCAGGGAGGACTGGGTGGAGTAGGTGGTGGTTCCGTCGTCGGCCCCATTAGCGATCAGGAAGAAGTCCAGGAGTGTGCCGCTGCTGAAGCGGCCGAGGTCCACGAAGTCGCCGGGCAGCAGTGGGGCGGTCTCCGTTCGGACGGCCTTGGACGACGGATCGTAGATGCTGATGGGGCTGGAGGCATCGGGGAAGATGAGATAGCCGTCCTTGGAGACCTCATAGGGAATCGGGACCGGTTCCCTTGCGCCGTAGTTGTCCTTAACCTTCTCTTTATCCTTATTGTTGTCACTGGCCTTGTCACTCGCGACGGCATTCTCCATGAATCCCGTGAGAGATTTGACGTCGGAATCGCTTCCGTAACTGGTGTTGAATCCGAGCGTGTTTCGATAGCCCGTGCCCTCGCCGATGAAATAGACGCGGACGTCGGCCTCCGTCCGGAGGAGGAGTTTGCTGGGATCGAGCAGGAAGGCTGAGGAATCGAAAGGGTTGGACTCCCCGAGAGTCTGGTTGAGATACGAGGTGATATCGGGAAGGGATGACTGTTGGAAGACTGCCGAAGTCTTGTCGGAACCCGCGGACATGACGGGGACGACGATCTCCAGACCGAACGGACGGGCTTTGGATTGGATCGGGTTCTCTGTCTGGGCCGCGGTTCGCATGGCAACCAGAAAAAGGGCTGTGAAGAGGAGAATGGGGGTTGGAAGGGTAATCATCGCAGGCGCTCCGTGGGCGCAGGACAGGGTTCACTTAACGCTGAGGTGTCAGCCAAGGCAATGGAGTTATCGGAAAGGGGATGAATGTCTGTAGATCTAAGCAGTCACCTCTGAATTCCCGGCATAGGATTGCGCTGATGAATTCGCGCATGGTGACATTCGCTAGGGAACATGCGAGGCAAAGAATTAGTGCATGGCTGGGGTGAGTTGGAGCAGAGTTAGAGGGAGGAAGTGCATGGTGAAAGTCCTTATTCCAAGTGGGAGCGATTTGCCGTGCCGGGATCGGCTAGTACGTCTCGGTCGGGAGGTCCGGCGGTCGGAGGACGGACGAATTCCACAATTGGACAACGCGACGTCGGACTGGGTGTGCCTGGTGCCTTCGGACGTTTTCGAGGGGGTTACGTGGGCGCGGATGCGTGTGGATTTGTCGAGGGCGGCGCGGTTTTTCGTCGTTCAGGTGGCGCGTGGGGACAGTGCGTCCGTTGTGGCAGCGATGCGCGACGGGGCGTTTGACGTGGTGACGGAAGCGGACGGGGATGAGCGGTGGCTGAAGGCGTTGGATGCGGCGGCGGCGAGCCAGGAACTGTGGCTTCAGCTTTACGCGGGGCGTCTGGATGTGGAGGGCGCCCGTATGGTGGGGAGGGGGAAGGCGATGACAGCGTTGCGTCGGGACTTGGAGCGATTGGGGCCGACGGACGTGACGGTGTTGATCCTTGGAGAATCCGGATCGGGAAAAGAGCGGGTGGCCGCCGCGCTCCTTGAGGCGGGGCGGGGGGGGCCGCTGGTGACCTTGAACTGTGCCGCGATGCCGCGGGAATTGATGGAGGCGGAATTGTTTGGAGCGGAGAAGGGGGCTTTCACAGGGGCGATCCGGAGCCGGCCGGGTCTGGTGGAACAAGCGAACGGCGGGTCGCTATTCCTGGATGAGATCGGGGAACTGGATCTGTTACTCCAGCCGAAACTGCTGCGATTCCTGGAAACACGACGGGCGAGGCGGGTTGGGGGGGAGGCGGAGTATTCGGTGCGACTTCGGATGATGGCGGCGACGAACCGGGACCTGGCGTTGGAGGTTCGAGAGGGGCGGTTCCGGGCGGATCTCTATTACCGGCTGGCGGAGGTCGTGATGCCGATTCCGCCACTGAGAGCGCGGATGGAGGACATTCCGGATTTGGCGCGTGCGTTTGTCGATGCGGCGAACGAACGATTTGGCAAGAACACGGAATCTCTGGAGCCGGGATTGGTGCTGAAGCTTCAGGAATACGATTGGCCGGGGAATGTGCGTGAGCTGAAGAGTGTGATTGACCGTCTTGTCCTCTTCCACGACGGGCCGATGCTGCGCTCGGGGTGGTGGGAGCCTCCGTTGGCGAGGGCGTCGTTCAACCGGGTGCCGGTGGAGATGGCGGAGGAAAGGGGAGTGATTCGGGCCTTTCCGGGTGAACCGAATGCGGCGGAATCGGCGGCGATGGAGTCCCTTCCCAGCCGGTCAGCGCGGCGGGATCTGGCGCGGCGGCTCCTAGACGAAGGACGACTCTCCCTGGCGGAGGTTGCGGCGCGGGTGGGTGTCCATCCCACGACGCTCTTCCGCTGGCGGAAAGGCGCGAAAGTGTGAGATCGGCGGAGGTGTCCGGATTGGGTGAGAGGGATCCGGATTCGCCAGAGGTCGTCGCGACGTCGGCGACAAAGCCGCCGGAGGGGGCTGGCACCCTGGCCTACGGAACCGCGTCGGCGTGTTCCAGGACGCCGAGGATCCGGCTGAAGGATTCCCGGAGTTCGGCGTAGTTCCGCACATCGACGGTGAAACGCCCGTCGCGATTGGGCCGCGTCGACACGTGACCGTCCGCGAACACGATGTTCACCCATTGCTGGCGGTGATTGGTGCGGGGCTTGACGTTGTACGTCGCCAGTTCGGGCGGGCACAGATACAGGTTGTCGATCGCCAGGGCGCGGATGGGACGGCCATCCCGGTTTTCTCCCAGATTGTCGAGGCGGATGTGCGCCGGGGGACCTGAGGGACTGGCGAACAACTGGGTCTCTCCGGCGTGACGGTAGAAATAGCTGCCCTGCGCCTGAGTGATCCCGACTTTGGCGAGTTCCATCGTCGTGTCGATCGGCTGATCGGCACCGGGACAAAAAATCACCCGCGGGTTGGAACCGAGATGGTCCCGCAGCAGGAGCCCCAACCCGACGGGGGAGCCGTTTCGCAGGGAGAGCAGGCTCGTGGGGGAACCGGTCGACGGGTAAAAGTCGGCCGGGCTGGTGAAGGGTGGGGCGATCGGGCCGTACGGAATGTTGCCGTCGTAATCGGCGGCGTAGTTATGAATGGCGATTCCGATCTGCCTGAGGTTGGAAATGCAAACGGCGCTGCGGCCCTTGAGCTTGGCCGAAGACAGGGCAGGAAGCACCAGAGACGCAAGGACCGCCACGATCGCGATCACCACCAGCAACTCGACCAGGGTGAAGCCTCCCGCATGGCCCACTGCAGCCGTGGGACGGCGTGTCCGGTCGATTCGGAGTCCATCCACGGATTCGGCTCCCGCTACGGGAGTTGTTGGGCCCGGTAAAATCGTGTTTCTCCAGGCGGCGCTGCGTCGGTGAACTTCACACGGCCACTGACGTTGGTCATGGAACCTACCCGGAGCCATTCCGTCGACGGCGCCACGACCGAGTTGGCGGCCTGGATTTCGAAGACGGAACCGGGATCGCTCATGACTGTCAGTGTGAATTCGGTGGCGCTTCGAACCGGGTTCAATAGGACCACGCCCCGGGTCTCCGTCAGGCGGACGTCATCGACGTCCCAATAGCCGCCAGCCAGATCCGGCCGGACCGTCGAGGCGATCGAAATGCCCAGATTGCGTCCGGCCCAGGGATCGGTTGGCCCAACCAGTGGAGTCTGGAGGTGGTAGTCGGTGAAGCGGTTGCGGGTCGGGAAGGCTTCGGTCGTGTTGATGATCGTCGCGGAGGTCACGGTCACGCGGTTCCCAAGGGCGTCGCGGTAGTACAACGCCAATTCCAGGGTGACGCCGTTGGTCATTCCGCCCCCGCCGCCAAGGATTCCGGCTGTTAAACGGTAGGAGCGTCCGGTCTCGAAGTGGACATCGAAATCACGAGAAGGAGTCGAGTCCCGCTCCTGGAACAAAGCGTATTGCGGGACGGCAAAGATGAAGGTGCCCTGGGTCCCCACCATGTTCTCGATGTGATCTGCCGCTCCCGGTGCGGTATTTAGAAACACACCGGCGAGCTGCTCCCACGGAAAACCGCCGCTTTCGTCGTACCAATCCGGCTTCGGATCCCGTTGCCAGGAATCGATGCGCGGATCGGCGAAGACGGTCGACGGCGACTCGAAGGAGGCGTTCGGAACCACAATCTCCCGCGAAAGGCGGACATCCTCGACGTCCCAATAACCGCCGGCGATGTCGGGCTGGACGGTGGAGGCGATCTGGATTCCGAGATTCTTTCCAGCCCAGGCGTCCCCGGCGCGCACGGCCGGCACCCTAACGCTGAAATCGGTGAAACGCGTGCGATTGGCGAAAAGGGAGAGCTCGTTGGTGACCGTCGTGGCGGCTACGGCCACGGGCAATCCGGCGGCATCGCGATAGTAGAGGCTGATCTCGAGCGTGACGCCATTGGTCATGCCGCCACCTCCGCCCAGGACACCCACCGTCAATTCATACGCCCGGCCGACCTCGAAGCGGACGTCCAGGTCATGGCCCGGGGTGGACCCGCGATCCTGAAAAATCGCCGCCTGCGGCACGGCAAAGAGAAAGGCGGCCTGTTGTCCGACGATGTTCACGATGTGGTCCGGTTTGTCCGGCGTCGTATTGAGGAATACCCCCACCAACTGGTCCCACGGAAATCCGCCACTCTCGTCGTACCAACCGGGTTTGGGCGACTTCTGCCAGGAATCAATTCGGGGATCCGCGAACACGGTCGTTGGGAATTCGAAGGACCCATTCGGAACGGGGAGGACTTGGCTTCGCAGGAGCGCGGGCCAGAGCAGGAGCACCGCCAGCAAGGCGGGAACCGCGTGGCTCCGGGTGGCGTGGACCGGGTTGCCTAAGGCGAGGGAGTCAATCGGATTCATCGTGATTGTCAGTGTGGCCGATGCGCGGCATGCCGCCGCGGCCCGCAATGTGGGTGCCGAGGGCTCATCCCACAAATGAAAATCCCAAGGCCAGGGAATTTATTGCAGACTGTCCAGCTCGGCGAGCATGGGTTCGAGATCCTCGTCGGATCGGGCCCGGAGCAGAACGATGTCGCGACCTTCCAGCACGATCGATTGGCGGAGCCACTGTCGGGCCTCCTCGAGGCGCCGGAGCTGGCAGGTGTAACAGGCGAGGTTGTAGGGGATAATGCCGTTGGCGGGGAAGAGGGTGACGGCCGGAAGGAGGGCTTCGCAGGCCTCCGACGTGCGATTCAGGGCATGGAGCGCGTACGACCGGTTGATCCAGCCGGTGGAACGTAAACGGTCCGCTTCGACGATCCGGGACGCGACGAGAAAGGCGTCCTGCCAGCGGCCATCATGTGCGCAAAGATCCCACTCGACGCCGAGGACGTCCGCGTGACATCGGGCGGCCGGGCTCATGGCGGCGAGTTCGGCATGGGCTTCGTGCGGCAATCCCAGTTCGATCCAGCCGAGGGCGGCGGACAGGAAGTGGGCATCGGGCAGGTCGAGTTCGCGCATGCGCGAGTAGGATGTAGCGCGTTAGCAGCGGTTCGGCAACGGGGAGGTCAGGACGAGTCCTTCAATACGAATAACCGATTGCGGAGGAAGGGGAGGATGGATTCCCGGGAGTACGCCTCGCCCATTTTTTCGGCCTTGGGGGGATCGGTGGACCTGGGAAGGCGCTCCCGTCCTTCCCAGTCTCTGCGTTCCCTGCGTTCTTTGTGGCAAATCCCACCCCGTCCGGCGCTCAAGTCCGTCGCATTCACGTGGGCCTGGAGGCCTGCCCGT
>JBBQIU010000184.1:0-6205 GCA_038325245.1 Verrucomicrobiota bacterium | reverse complement strand
GGCGAAACTCGCAGAACTCCTTCAGACGATGGGCTTTGAAGCCACGATCGAGGAACATCAGTTTGAAGAGAGCCCGCTTCTCAACATTCTCACCGAGGATTCCGGTCGGCTGATCGGGAGGAAGGGACAGACTCTGGCGGCGCTCCAATTCGTGCTGAATCGCATCCTGTACAAGGAGGATGACCACGCCCCAAAGGTCACCCTCGACGTTGCCGGATACCGGATGGCCGCCCGCGATGAACTGGTGAAGAAGGCTCAGGCCGCAGCGGAGAAGGTCCGCCGTTGGGGTGACGTGATCGAGTTGGAGCCCATGAACGCGTTCGACCGGCGCCTGGTTCACCGGGCGTTGAAGGATGATCCCGACATCGAGACCCACAGCATCGAAGTCGAAGCCTCGGATCTGAAAGTGATCCAGCTCCGGCCCAAGACCTGAGGGCGTCCCAAATGCTCCGAACCATGCGGTCCCTTCGAGCAAGACTCCTGGCCCTCGGGGCCGCCGTGGGATTGACGGTGGCGGTCCTGCCGACGGTCGGTTGCGCCTGGTCCGGGAGCAGTGCCGGGAAGGAGGCCGAGGACGCGAGACCTCCGCTCAGCGAAGAGAATCAGGCACTGGCCAGGGGGTTCCTGGCAGCCACGGAGATCCGGGGCCAGAACCTGATCACGGTTCAGGAGACCGTGGAGTCCGTCTTCACGTCGGCGGGATTGGCTGTGATCAAGCGGACGGCCGAGGAAGTGGCGTTTGAGCGTCCCGCGACGCGGCGCGAGCGCGGAGCCTACGGGACGTGGTTTGGCGAGGACGTCCGCGTGCGGTTGCGGGTGGAGATCATCCAGCAGGGAGGGGGCGTCTTCTTTCTCCGATGCGGAAGCCGTATGGCACGGGACGCGGGGTCGAACGCGGAAGACGAGCAGGACCTGGCCCGGCGCCATGTGCGGAACTACGAGGGGTTGCTGGACGAGGTGTCGGCGCGCCTGAACTGATCCCGTCCCCAGACAGGCCTGGGCGGTGGAGTCTCGAAGCCTTAAGGCACCCCGGGATCAATGCCTCATGGTCGAGGGCAAGTGCCTGTGTGGCTTGCCCGTTTGAATTTTGGCCACAGGGAACGCAGAGGGCGCAGAGAAGCAATCGATAGAGGCTCGGTAAACACCCTCAAATTCTGGACCTATATACATGAAGGGCGCGTCCTGATGAGAGGGTGGGAGCCACTTTGGGCTTACAGGTCCGAAGGGATTGGGCTTATCCTTCGCCTGTGAATGTTATCGGAGGGTTGGGGAGGGGAGCTGGAAGGGGCAACATTCCGGCTTCAAAATGGTTCGCGTCAATCGGGGTCATCGCGGTGCTGGCCGTGGGTTTGCTTGGGGCGGGGTGCCGTTCCACGCCACCCACGATGCTGAGCGACGAGGACAAACAGCCATACGTGGCGGAGGGGGCACAGCCGGGCGATATGCTTCGCATTCTGTTTCCCGGGGCGCCGAACCTGAACTCGTCGCAGGTGGTGCAGCCGAATGGTTCGATCACGCTGCCTCTGGGCGGCAGTCTGGAGGTCCGTGACAAGACCACGGCGCAGATTGAGAAGTCGCTCCTGGAGCTCTACGGCCCCCAGTTGGTCATCAAGGAGATTACGGTGGGACTTGAATCGACTGGTTTCCCGGTCCTGGTCTCGGGCGCAGTGTTGAGACCGGGCCGGATACAGTCGACCCGTTCGATGACGGTGCTGGAGGCGATCGTGGAGTCGGGCGGATTTATCGAAGGTCGGGCGGACATGAAGAATGTGCGGGTGGTCCGTTTGGAAAGGGACGGAACGACGCGGACGCTCGTCGTGAATCTGAAGACGGCGCTTTCGGGGAAGGATTCGGAGGCGGTGTATGTCCGACCTTCGGACGTGATTAACGTCCCGGAGCGGTTTTCGTTTTACTGATTTCGAGCCCTGGAGGGAGCGCTGGCCGCCCCCTCTACGGCGGACGGAGGCGGGATTCAGGGGACCTTCTCCTCCCGCTTGATGCCCAGTTTGTCCATGAGTTCGTAGAGTGTGGGGCGGCTGATGCCGAGGTCGATCGCGGCCCCGGTAATCTTTCCCCCGCAGCGACGGAGTGACGAAAGGACCATCTCGCGCTCAAGGTTTTCCCGGGCCTCCTTGAGGGTGATGCCGGCGGCGTTTTCGGGTGCGGCGAGCTCGAGGTCGGCGGCGGTGATGCGACGACCTTCGGCCATGATCACGGCGCGTTTCACGCGATTCTCCAGTTCCCGGACATTGCCCGGCCATGGGTGGTCTTCGATGGCGCGCAAGGCGGCGGGATCGAACCGCAATTCATCGCGACCGACCTGGGCCATGGATCGTCGAAGGAAGGACTGTGCCAGGAGCGGGATGTCGCCGCCGCGTTCCCGAAGGGCCGGGAGGGTGAGGACGACCACGGCAATACGATAAAAGAGGTCCTCTCGAAAGCGTCCCCCCGCCATGGCCTGTTTGAGGTCGACATTAGTGGCGGAAAGGACGCGGGCGTCGACCGGAATGGATTCCCGGCCGCCCACACGCTCGATGCGTTGCTCCTGGAGGAACCGGAGCAGTTTGACCTGGAGGGAGAGGGGCAGTTCGCCCACCTCATCGAGGAAAAGGGTGCCGCCGGCCGCCGTTTCGATGCGGCCCTTGCGTTGAGCGACGGCGCCGGTGAAGGAGCCCTTTTCGTGTCCGAAGAGTTCGCTTTCGAGCAGGGCTTCTGGAATCGCACCGCAATTGATCACGATGAACGGGCCGTTGCTTCGGCGACTGCGGTGGTGGACGGCGAGCGCGGCCATCTCCTTGCCGGTTCCGCTCTCGCCGAGAATCAGCACCGACGCGTCGGTGGTGGCGACCCTCTGGATCATCCGGAATACGTCCTGAATGCCGGGACTGGTCCCGAGAATGCCCTCGAAAGATTCGTCCTGGCGCTGGCGTTGCATCTCGGCGTAGCCGCGCTCGAGATCCGCGACGTGAAACGCACGCCGCAGGATTGCGAGCAGTTCGTCGATGTCGACAGGTTTCCCGAGGAAGTCCCAGGCACCTTGTCCGACGGCCTGAAGGGCGTTGGCGCGTTCGCCCTGGCCACTGACGATGACGACCTTCACGAGCCGGTCTTCGGTCACGAGTTCTCCGAGGGTGGCGAGTCCCTCGGTAGGGGCGGCTGGACTGGGAGGGAGGCCCAGGTCGAGCAGCACCACGGACGGGCGGGCGGATCGGAACGTAGCGAGGGCACTGGCGCGATCGCCCGCCTGGCAGACATCGTAATCGGCCGAGAGCGCCCACCGAAGTTGGGAACGGATCTCTTCGTCATCATCCACGATGAGCAGTTTTGGCTTCATGAAATTGGGGCGAGCGGCAGGTAAACGCGAATGGTCGTGCCCTGGCCGGGAGCTGTCTCGACTTCCATGCGTCCGCCATGGGCGTCGATGATGGTCTTGCTATGGAACATGCCGATGCCGAGTCCGTTGCGTTTGGTCGTTTGGAACGGGCGGAAGAGGGAGAGGCGGACAAAATCCGGGCTCATTCCGCAACCTTGATCCGTGACGGCCACGACGCCCCAGGGGGGTTGATGGCTCGTGGAGACTCGGATTTGACCGCCTTCGGGCATCGCATCCCGTGAATTCAGGACCAGGTTGACGATCACTTTCTCCATTTGAACGGCATCGACAAGGACGGGGGGCACCTCGGTGAACTCTTTTTTCACCTGGACCCTGGGATCCTGTCCGGCGGCTTCGAGTGCCGAGTCCGTCACCGAAACAAGGTTCCCTGGCGTCGCCGAGACCCGCCATTCCTGACGCAGTCGCGTCAGTCGGGCAATCAGATCATTGAGATGCTGGGCACTTTTCCCGACGGCGCGGAGAGCGTCTTCGCGAAAGGCCGGGTCACTGAAGTGTTGTTGAAGGTTTCGCAACGTGAGCGACAGCGTGGACGCCGTGTTTTTCAGATCGTGGACGAAGAATGCGGACATGGTCTGAAACGCCTCCATTTCCTTGGATCGAACCCTTTGGCGGGAGAGTTGGAGACCGAGCAGACCCGAGGCGATCTGGTCGGCGGCGCATTTCAGGAGGTCGAAGTCCTCCGCCGAGAAAGGAATGCCGCTGACCCGGTCGCCGAGGATGAGGACGCCGAGGAGGTCATCGCCGGCGCGGAGCGGCAGAGCGACCCGGTTTCCTCCCGTTGGGAACACGCTGGGGTGAATCTCGCGAAGCCGGGCGGCCCAGGCGTCCCTGGAATGGTCAATGTTGACGGGTTCCTTCAGCGCGCGGAGGGCTTTGGCGAACTCTTCGGGATTGCCGGTCGGCGCCGACGCCGGGGAGGACGTGGGAAGGGAAGTGGAGCCGCCCAGTGTGAGCTGCTCCGTCGCGGGGTCGAGCCGCCAGAGGCTTACGGCCAGGGTGGAGAAGGTCTCCGAGACCCAGTGAGATACGGCGCGGCAGAAGGCATCCTCATCAATGAGGGAACGGGTTCTCTGGGTGAACGTCGACCAGACCTGCCGGTAGTCGAAGGTGGGACGATGGAGGTGGCGACTGATCAGGAATCGAAGCCGTTGTCGGAGTTGTTCGGAAAGCAGGAGGATCCCGAGACCAGCCAGGGCCACGGTCACGCCGAGGGTCTTGACGGGCAGATTGGTGGCTGCGCTCAGGAGTCCAAGGACGTGGGAGGCCAGACCCACGATCACCAGGTAGGCCCCGGTGATCAGGATCGTGACCGAGCCGAAGACCAGGGCGTGGGAAGGATAGACGTCGACGTCGAAAATCCGCGTCCGGATGAGGGCGACACCCATAAGCATGCAGACGACGACGAGAGCGGCGGCGCCGGTGGCGCCGAGGGTTGCGTCGGCGGACCTGTAGAGCAGGGCCTAACTGCTGGCGTAGATTCGGAAGCCGGCGAGGGCGCCGACGGCCAGGAAGACGTACTTGGTCCGCCAGCGCATGATTCCAATCACATGGCGAAAGGTCCGTTCGAGGTTGGTCAGGACGAGCACGCCGGCCAGAAGGCCGACGACCTCAACGGCAGATCCGGCCCAGCCCAGTGTGGCCAGGGGCGCCACGAATGCAGGAATCAATGCGGGTCCGGCCAGGCTGTTCCAGAAGGCGACTCCGAACGCCGGGGGCGCCAGAGCAAGCAGGATGAGCCAGGGTTTCCATCGCTGAAGCACGTCCCGGCTGTCGCCCCGCGAGTAGCACAAGCTGAAGATGATCCAGGGAGCGGGGAAAAGGGTCACGGCCAGCAGGCGGAACCGGGCGATCCGAATCAGCGCGGATTCCGTGAGGTGCTCGCGTCCGCCGATCCCGGAAAGCACGACCTCCAAGGCCATCATCAGCATTCCGATTCCGAAGGAGAGATGGGCGGGATGGCGCGGGGCCCGCACGACGACGAGCGCTCCGAGCAAGATGGCGCAGAACGCAACGACGGCGGAAAACCAGACAGCGATCATCTTGCGAGGCGAGAGTGCATGGGCCACACGTCGGCGTCCAGTGCCGCGGGGATCCGTGCGGCGGCCTCTCCCCCCTCACGGCCTCGGGTCGTGATAGAGAACGGCTTCATGAGTGATGCCTGCAAAAGGGCGACGGCCCCGGACCTTTTGGGTCTGCGGCCGTCGCGTGATGGAAACGATCGAATTGTTTTCGAGGGCGAGGCCGCCACCCAGCGGCCATGGCTGGGCTATTCGCTGACGAATCCGGTCGTCTCGGTGCTGCCGACCCCGTAAGGAGTCAACGGGTTGCTCTGGACCCGCCCCAGGAACCAAAGTGTACCGGCCTCACCCACCTTCTGAACCTGGATCGGTTGTCCCGGCAGGAAGGTGATGGATGCGCCATCGATGGGACCCGAAACCATGCCGACGTGGTGTAGGAAGTAGCTCGGGGCGCCGGTGGTGTCGTTGCGACATTCGAGCGTCGACACCGTGCCGTTGCCGCTGACGAAGTCGGCAAAGTCACCCGGTTGAAGCGCGCTTTCGGAGGCGCCCGGCGTTCCGAAGATCTGGGTGGCTGTCGACAGCCGGACGATCTCGAGGGTATCTCCAGGGCTCAAGACCAGGGAGAGGTCGGCGTCCTGGGAGTCGACCATAATCTGGCCGCCCTCGTTTCCGAGGATTGGCCACCACCGGGACGTGCCGGCGACGAGAAGCGCGTGCGATGCGAAGGCATTGCGGGGGGCCCATTCGCCCGGAGCGAGTCTCTCGGTTGCCAATTGGATGGCGTTCCCGG
>JBBQIU010000183.1:0-6227 GCA_038325245.1 Verrucomicrobiota bacterium | reverse complement strand
CAGGAGATACGAAACGACCCGGGTGCGTGGTACCTCACGGACGGGCTTTGCTACGAGTTCCTGCGGGTGGCCACCCATTTGCGGGTGTTCCCCTCGCCTCTGACGGCGGCCCAAGCGCTGAATTTCCTCGATGCTCTCATGGCGTGGCCCAGCGTCTCCCTGCTCCACGCCGGGCCGGGTCACTGGCGGATGCTGCGCCGGGTTCTGGAATCGCTCCACGCCCCTGCCGGCGACCTCCTTTACGACGTTCGAACTGCCACCCTGATGCGTGAACACGGGGCTCGGCGAATCTACACGGCAGACACGGATTTCCTGCAATTCGACGACATTGAAGTCGTGAACCCGCTTCGCCGCGGCTGAACCGCTACGGCACCCGGCGCTGGACCGCGGTATTCGTCGGGCCTGCCGGCAGGGCGCGCCTGGAGTTTGGATTCAGGGCCGACGGCGGGGCGTTCGTCGGGGGCGAGGGTCGTCGGAGCGGGGCGGGTATACCCAGGGCGGTGCGCAACTGGGCAGCCAGCGTCGCGTCGAGAATTCCGGCTTCGGGATCCAGCATCTGATCGAGCATCCGCTGGCGGAGGATGGGCAGGGGATCGAGATCCACGCGGTCGACCCGCACCCTCTCGTTTCCGCGCATGGTCCGGTAGTCGGTGCCCTTCGTGTAAGTCTCCCAGATCTTGGACGCCAGTCGGGCGTATCCGTCGGCTTGATCGTCCTCTCCGATGGCGAGGTAGAACAGGGACCGCTGCAGCACCCCTTCCACCATCAGCGATGTCTTGTTCCGGGAAGTCTCACCCGCGTACTCCGTCACCCGAGCGAGGGCGTAGTCGTCGAGCGTCATTTCTGACGGCACAGCGTTGGTGTAGGTGACCTTGAGTTTGGTGAACCACTTCTGGGCGTCGGTGATCCGGTTGTGGGTGTACATCGCCCACGACAGGTCCCGCAGGAAATTCTTGTGACCGGTCTGGATGTTGCCCCGCATCTCGGGGTCGTCGCGGATCTGATCCTCGTAGGCCTGGTCCGCCTTCTCGGCGAGGGCGACGTTCGGGCTGAGTTCGAAGCGTTTCATCTCCTCGTTGCTGCTGCCGACCGACAGGAGGCGACCCCGGATGGTGGCCAGGTGAAGGGACTGGTAGATCCCGCGCCGGAGCTGAATGAGCTGCTCCCGGGTCTTCGCGTTCTCGAGGCCGAGCATGGACCAGTAGATGGCGTGGGACTCGGGAAGGCGCCATTCCAGGGGGCCGTAGCGATCGTCGACGGTCTTCATGAAGGCCGGGTCGAGCTTGTACTCTTCGCGGAGGATGCGGGCCCGGGTCTTTTGTTCCTCGGTCACGGGATGGATGAGGGCATTCCAATCCGGCCGGCCGTCCCCGAGGAGGAAGGACATTTCGTAGGCCCACTGGCGCTTGTAGATCCAGTGCGCGTCGTCGAGGTCCTGGCCCATCTTGTGTTGGAAGTGCCAGGCGAGCTCGCGGTAGATGAGGATATCGTGAGGATTATAGCGGAGCCCCTCATCCCGAAGCAGCTCGATGCCCCGGCGGACCCAGGGCCACCGGGCCGGAAGGTCGGGGATCTGGACGGAAACATTGTAGGACATGTTCCAGGCCAGATGGACCCACGCCTGAGGCATGTTGGGCTGCAGCTTGCTGATCCAATCGGCGAGTTGGACCATCTCGAAGTACTTGCCCTCCTGCTGGAGTTCATCCATGCGGATCCAGAGCGCATTCGCGATGAGTCCGCGGAAACCCCCAAGGGCGACGGTCGTGAAGGCGAGAACCGGCGGGGCGTTCTCGAGGGGCGCG
The DNA here is from genome assembly GCA_038325245.1 of Verrucomicrobiota bacterium. GTDB lineage: Bacteria > Verrucomicrobiota > Verrucomicrobiia > Limisphaerales > CAIMTB01 > CAIMTB01. The sequence continues at coordinate 4,425 of JBBQIU010000183.1, read as the reverse complement.
GCCCGTGTCAATCCCAGCACCTCGCGGTCGCGATTCAGCACGCCCTGCATCCAGGAGGCTCCTGTGAGCCCGAGCAGGATCAGCACCACCAGGAATCCATGTAAGAGGCGGCCGTGCATTTCAGGCTTGGATCAGGGATCAGTGGTTCGACTGGGCCGTCGCCAACTCGCGCCGGGTGAACGCGGTGATGCCCAGGACAGCGAAGACGCCGCCCATCATGCCAATCACCAGCAGGACAGCACGGGCCACGTCCCCCCACGTTACGCTTCGGCCACTGCTCACGGCGTCGATGGGCGAGAATTGTTGCACGAGGTTCACTGCATCCAACAGTAGGTCGAACAACGGCACCATCACCGCATCCACGACAGGGTACAACTGGGTGTTTGTGTCGTGCTCGAATCCCATCACGGTCCGATCCTCGACCACGGACTTCAACGTCCCCGACGAAAACCCGACAATCAGCACGGTCGTCGCGAGAAAGGCGGCCACCGGGAACGAAAGGAAGCTCGCCGCAAAGAGCCCAATCGCCGCGAGTAGTCCCAGCGAACAGGCCAGAACCACGACGCCGCGGATGTAGCTCAAGCCGAACCCGCCCTCGCGGTATAGCACTTCGAACCCGTCCTCGATTGGGAAAATCAGCGGCGTGTCGCTTCGATTGGCCACTTCAACGACGAGGAATCCTCGGGCATCCAGGACGACTTTCCCCAGCTCGATCTCGTGCGCCGTTTCCGGCGCCAGAGTTCGGAAGGCGCCAACCCGCTGGGCGCTCTCCGGCGGGCCTGCCACCACCTCGATCTCGTAGGGCCGTTTGTTGCTCAGTTCGGGGGTGTGGAACTTCAACCGGACGAAGATCGAACTGTCCTTCAACGCGTCCTGCCGGCCTCGAAAATCGAGCTCGAAGCGTCGGAGGTACTCAGGCGGCACTAATTGTTCACGGGCCTTGATCATCTCACGCGCCTGCATCCGGAACTCATCGAGATTCACGCCCTTGGATTCCAGTTCCGACCGGCGCAACCGGACCAGTTCCTCCACTTTGGCATCCAAGTCTGGCGCCGGCTCACGCACCACGGCGCGCGCCGTCAGCACATTGCTCCGCAACGCATGCTGCACCTCCCCCGGCAACTGTGTCGCCCGCCATTGGAGAAGGAGAAAAACCGCTCCCGTCGAGACCGAGAGGAGGATGGCGTTCAGCAGCATCACGCCGAGCCACTTCCCCATCCAGATCTGCCACCGGGCGATCGGTTTGCTCGCCACCACCTGCATCTGGCACTCGTCGACGTCCTGCGCCAGGGTGCCGCACGCCAGCCAGAGGGTCACCAGACTCAGCAAGGCCGTGATCACACCCAGGGTGTATGTGAGCAGGATCTGGGTGAATCCCAGCGCCGTTCCATCGTGCTTGATGACCATCGGCAGGACGATCACCGCTCCCACCAGCAACGCCATCAGCACCACGACCAACCGGTATCGAAACGCCGCCCGCACCGTCAGCCACGCCACCGACCACATCGGCTGAAGCGACGCTGGAGGAAAGGCCCACGGCGACGCCTCCCTCCGCGGACGGCGCTCCGCCGGAATCACGCCACCCGCCCGCGCCGTCAACGCGATCGCGTCGGATTTTCGGGGGGCCGCAATCTCTCCCAGGTACTCCCAGCCCCGGTTCTCGCACGCCTCGGAAAGCCACGGATGCCCCCGCCTCAGTGCGACCAGCCGTGGAACCAACAACACCAGTCCCAAAGCTGTCGCCTGGGTTCCGAGCAACGACGGAACCAGGACCGCCACCAGAACGTCCACCGCCAGAAGGGCCACGCCCCGGACCCATAATCCCTTCGCGATTGCCCACACCCACGGAAGCGGAAAGGCCGTCCAAGCCAGCCCCGTCCCCACGGCATGAAGCGATCCATCGCCTTTGCGGAATATCTGGAACACGCGGGTCATCCGGCCTCGACGTTCAAATTCAATTCAGCAGCCCCCGGGGCTACTTTTTCCCGTCGCCCCCCAGAAGCGACGACAGCTTGTCATCCGCCTTTGCCAGGTCGGCGCTGGATGGGGGCTTCGGAGTCCCGGAGGTTACCGGGCGCACCGGCTGGGGAGCTGGCGCGGGCGGTGTCCCCCGGGTCAAAGCGTCCAGCCGGCGCGCATCGGCTGCGGAAATCGTGGGTTCGGGCGTCGGAGGAGGAGTCGGCGAACTACCCTCGGCGCCCGTGGGCGCAGAAGACACGGGTGCGGAAAGTCGTTCCAAGACTTCGGCTCCGGTCGCGGCGCCGGCACCCCCCTCGCCTTGGAGATATGCGGCGACGCGTCCACCGGACGTGGCCCCGGAGGTCTTCGTCTCAGCCGCGCGTGCCCGCTGAACAACCCCCAGGAAATAGCTCTCCAGGTTCTGAGTCGGCGAATCGACGCGAATCGAATCCGTCCCCATCTCCTCCCGGAGGATTTCCAGAACCCTTTCCAGCGTCCGTGGGGGAAGCACGGGCGCGGTGATCTGGACCGACTCCCGGGCCGTGAGCAGTTCGGTCAAGGAACCCATCGCCTGGATCCGGCCGCCGTAATAGATCACCACCCGGTCACAGACATCCTGAACATCGGCCAGAAGATGGCTGCTCAGGATGACCGTCTTGCCACGCCGGGCGAGCGCCAGAATCAGATCCTTCACTTCGCGGCAGCCGATCGGATCCAGTCCCGCCGTCGGCTCGTCCAGAATGACGAGGTCAGGGTCGTTGATCAGCGCCTGGGCCAGCCCGATGCGCCGCTGCATGCCCTTCGAGAATTCGCCGACCACCCGGCGCTGGACATTCTTCAGGCCCACCATCTCCAGCAATTGCTCGGTGCGGTCCTTCCGCTTGTCGCTCGGCAGTTGGAAAAGGTTTCCGAAGAACTCGAGGGTCTCGCGGGAATCCAGGTAGCGGTAGAGGTAACTCTCTTCCGGCAGATAACCGATCCGCGCCTTGGTGGGAACGTGGCGAGGGGAGCGCCCGAACACTTCCACCACACCTTTCGTGGGGTAGAGAAGGCCCAGAAGCATCTTCACCGTGGTCGACTTGCCCGAACCATTCGGCCCGAGCAACCCGAAGACTTCACCCCGGCGGACCTCAAAACTCACGCCGTCGACCGCCCGCGCTTTCGATCGCCCCCAGAAGTCCTTGAAGACCTTGCTCAGGCCGGAGACACGCACAACGGCCTCAGCGCCTGCCAACCGTTCAACTCCTTCCACCGTTCCGGATTCACGGAGCCTGTCGGAAGGGGCGGCCTGGAGTTCTGTAAGGGACGTCGCCATGGGAGCGTATTCTCGGTCAGGAAGGCGTCAGGCGGGTGTCGTTGCCAGGCGTGGTTGGGTGGCCCCGGGCCCGGGCTCGGGCGTCGGGGTGGCGTCCGCCCCGGACCCGGCGCGGACATCGCCCCCGTGCGCGTTCTGGATGAACGGCTCCAGTTCCTCGCCCTGGCGGACGAGGCGGAAGCTGTTGAACACCACGAGGAGGGCGCCTACGACGTGCATGATCGCAGCGACGATTGGCGAGATGATGTTCATCGCGGCCAGGACCAACCCACCGATGACGAAGAGCACTCCGATGAAGAAATTCTGGTTGATCACCGACCGGGTCATGCGCGAGAGGCGGATCAGGAACGGCAGGCGCCGGAGGTCACTGTTCATGAGCGCGATGGAGGCGCTGTTGATCGCGACTTCGCTTCCGGCGGCGCCCATCGCCACGCCCAGGTCGCCCGCCGCCAGCGCGGGCGCGTCGTTCACACCGTCGCCCACGACGGCCACCCGGTAGCCCTTCGCCCGAACGGCCCGCACGAATTCGACCTTGTTCTGCGGCAGGCACTCGCCCACCACCTCGTCGCAACCGACATCAGCGCCAACCCGGCGCGCCACGGGAATGCGGTCGCCACTCACCATCGCGAGGCGCCGGACACCGATCGCCTTCAGTTCGGCCAGGGCTTCCTTCGCCTCGGCCCGGGTCTGGTCCTGCAACCCCACCCAACCGACGCACCGGCCGTCGACGGAGACGAAGACAAGGCTGAAACCCTCGGTCTCGTTCAGGTCCACCGATCCGAGGAAGTCCTCGGGCACTCCGTTGTCCACGAGCCACTGGGCGCGCCCGACGAGCACCTGACGCCCGTCGACCATCGCGCTCACGCCGCGTCCGGCGGTTTCCTTGAAGTCCGCCGGTTCCGCCATGGGAACACCGGCCTCACCGGCCAGAGAGGACAGGGCCTTCGCCGTGGGGTGGTTGCTGTAGCGCTCCGCGGAGGCCGCCATGCGAAGGAGTTCCGCGGGCTTCGTCGCCCCGAGCGGGGCCAAACGGCTCACCGCGAGCCGGCCGTGGGTGAGCGTTCCAGTCTTATCGAAGACAAACGCATTGATCCGGGCCGCGAGTTCGAGGTTGGCGACGTTCTTGATCAGGATGCCGAGGCGCGCCGCAG
>JBBQIU010000182.1:0-6257 GCA_038325245.1 Verrucomicrobiota bacterium | reverse complement strand
CCCGGTGCCACGCCCACCGCATCCCACCAACCCCACCTTCAAAGTGTCACTGTTCGCGGCATACAGCTTCGGCGCCACCGTGATGTACGGCGCCACCGCCAACCCCGCCGCCACCGCGGACGAGCGCTTCAGGAAACTGCGGCGGGTACCCACGGGTGACGACTCAGCGGAACTCTTCATGTCCTAAACCGTCTCGCCGGACGCCCCGTCCCGTCAAGCATCCGGACGCCAGCATCCCCACGCCCGCTCAGAGCCTGTCTGGAAATTCGATGTGGCCCCTTCGAATTATCAGACAACCTAACCTATCAGGCCGCCGCCCGAGCCATGAGGAAGTCCAGATAGAATTTCAGCCGTTCCTTCAAATCCTGCCGCTGCACAATCGCGTCGATCAATCCATGCTCCAGCAGGAACTCGGCGGTCTGGAAGCCGGGCGGCAATTCCGCCTGGGTCGTGGCCTCGATCACCCGCGGTCCCGCGAATCCTATCATGGCCGCAGGTTCGGCCAGGATCAGATCCCCCAGGCTCGCATAGCTCGCCATCACCCCCGCCGTCGTCGGATGCGTCAACACGCTGATATATGGCAACCGTGCCGCCGCATGGTACGCCAACGCCCCGCTTGTCTTTGCCATCTGCATCAGGCTGAACATCCCCTCGTACATCCGCGCCCCGCCGCTCGTGGAGATGATCACCACCGGCAAGCCGCGGTCCGTCGCCGTCTCGATCAGCCGAGTCAGTTTCTCGCCGACCACCGACCCCATGGATCCACCAAGAAATGAGAAATCCATCACGCCCAAGGCCAACCGGTGCGTTCCCAGCAGCCCCACGCCTGTCACCACGGCGTCCGTCAACCCCGTCCCTCGCAGGTTGGCGTCCAACTTCGCCTGGTAGGAGGACGCCCCCGAAAATTTCAAAACGTCCACGCTCACCATGTCGGCATCCATCTCCTGAAAGGAGCAAGTCTCCACCATCCCATGGATCCTCTCCCGCGCCCCAATCGGGAAGTGGTGACGGCAGGACAAACAAACCTGCAGGTTCTTGTCCAGATCCCGGTCGAAGATCATCGCCGCGCATCGCGGGCACTTCGTCCATAGTCCTTCCGGGATCTCCTTCTTGCGGGAGCGTCCCGCCGCCATCTTCGGCTTCTTGAGAAATGCCGTGTCCCCGGTCAGCCCCGGTGGCGTGAAAACGGGATCCGGCCCTTCCATCATCAGCGGACGCTTCCCGGGGAACTTGCCCGGGGTCATCCCGCCCTTTTGATCGACGCCCATGCGCGCCATCGTAAACCACTCAGGCGCCACGCGCCAGCGTCCAGACCACCACCTCCTCCGCACCGGCCTCCCGAAGCACCCCCGCCACCGCGCTCGTCGTCGCCCCGGTTGTCAGAACATCATCGACCACCACAAACCGCCCCCCAGCCACCTTCCCCGGCGCCGACACCCGGAAGGCCCCCGACACATTCCGCGTCCGCTCGCGTCGATCGAGACTCGCCTGCACCCGGGTCGATGTTCCACGCCACACCACATCCGTCATCACCGGAATTCCGCTGGCCCGACCCAGCCGGGACGCCAATCGCTCCGCCTGGTTGAACTCCCGTTCCCGCTCGCGGAGACGATGCAACGGCACCGGTATCAAGCCGTCCCACCCGCCCCCGGCCAACCCCGGCACTGCCTCCCGCACGAGCAACTCCCCCAGAAACGGTTCGAACCACCGCGCCCGCCCGTACTTATACCTGTGGATCACGTCCAGAAGGAAGGGAGTGGCCACCACCGACGCCCGCGCCCATCGAAACTGCAGGGCCAGATCCGCGCAGTTTCCACAGGAAAATTCCTCCGTAATCAAGCCGTCATAGGGAAGGCCGCATCTTGAACAGAAAGGCCGCCTGACCCACTTCACATGGCCCGGCTTGCCTGAACATTCACCACACACATACCCCTCCCACGCGCCAGCACGGCTCTTCTCGCAAACCTTGCACACGGCCGGAAATACAAGAGCCAGGGCCGCCTCCAATCTCCCCGGCTGCCGTATCCTCCATGATTCCGCGTTGGGCTCGAGATCCACGGGTATCCAAGAACAGGGACCCGCGCCGATGGCGCATCAGCGCGGGTCGCCAACCTCCGACCTCCTATCCCCTCGCCTCCGGGAGCTACTTCGCAGGCTTCTTGTCCGCTCGGTACCGGGCCCATCGCTCCGTCGCCGCGGCCGCGATCCGCGCCCGTGCCTCCGGGCTCATCTTTCGCCGCTTTCCAGGCGGACGCCCCCGGCGTTTCGGCGCAGCCACGGCCACCGAGGAACCGAACAGGCCAGCCAGTTCACCCTGGAGATTCTCAATTTCCTGCAGAATCTCTCCCGCTCTCTTGAGTGTGTCAGCACTAGGGATCATGTCTTTTATCTTCCTTTCCGTGACGCATCCTTGTCACAAATAAGTCGATGGGTCAAATGTTCTCCCCGCGCCCTTCTTGTTCGCTATCTACCCTCTTCCCTCGAAGCGCCCACCAGCCATAGATTCCCACCCCCGCCGCCGCCAGGGCCAAGGGAAGCCAGCCCGATAAGGGATCCCCCCGCGAAATCACACCCTCAGGTGTCATCGTCAACGTCCCTCTCATCCTCATGCAAGTGACGAGCCCGGCATGAAGCCCCACCGCGAAGAACACATTCCCGTCGCGCCACGTACTCATCGCCAACAGCATGCCCAGGAGAAATAACGTTCCGAATCCGGGCATGAACCCTCTCCACGATTCAGGCCCGCCCATCATCCCCATCAATACCTCGAATCCGGAGAACCATCTCACCCCAACCGGTGTTTCAGGCTTACCAAAGTAATGCACGATCCCGTACCCAACGCTCGAGAGGATCATCGCACTTACCACTCCGATCGCCGGTCGCAGTCCTCCGAACAGCACCCCCCGGAACAGCGTCTCCTCAATCAACGCCACGACCGCGCCCGTAAGTACCGCCTTCGCCGCCCCGAGGATCACCAACCCCCAACCCAGTTCCGGCTTCCATTCCCGATCGCTCGATCCCACCTCCATACCCCCCAGAAGCACAAACCCGAGCAGGCCCGCCAGGAATCCCACCGCCACCCGCCGTTCCCATCCGGATCGCCCGTCGAAGCCCACCGATTCCCAAGTCCGGCATCCCAGCGCCCGCGTCAAGGGCCACAGTCCCCCCAGGGCAAGAACCAACAGACACCGATGCACATACCTCCGGAAAGGATGATCCACCAGCCACTCGAGCCCCAATCCCGGCCACATCGAATCCACCCCATGCGCCAGCCACCAGAGCAACGGGGACAGACAACCGGCGCCCACAAACACCACGATGACATACACGGTCAATGCCCTGAGCGGATGCACCCCGACATCCTAGCCCACCCCATTTCTCACCTCAATACGCCCCAACCGACCCCACCCGCCGCTGTGCCACCAAACAACCAGTGGCCCACGCCTCCTCCGCGTGCTACTGCCCCTCGTCGACATGACGGAAGTACAAACATGGGATTCCGAATCGGTGGACCCCGGACCGCAGGAGTTCGGACCCTACCGATTGGAGGAACTGGTGAACCGAGGCGGATTCTCCGAGATCTGGCTCGCTAGGCATCCGGAGCGCCGTTCCGTCGCCATCCGACGCCTCATCAACACCTCGATCCTCAATTTCTCGGAGCGCTCCAGGTTCTTCCATGGGTGCGACGTCCTCCAGAAACTCCAGGGCCACGAATTCATCATCGGCTATATCGAACACGGACGCATCGCGGGCACCCCTTTCCTCGCCATGGAATATGTCGAGGCTTCCAATCTCAAGCTCGTCCTCGCCCGGAGTGACGAACTCCTCTCGGACTACTTGGGGAATATTCTCATCGATGGCGCCCGTGCCCTCGAATACGTCCACGAGGCGGGATTCATGCATCTCGATTTCAAGCCCGAGAACCTGCTCGTCTCGCGCAACGCCAACATCAAACTCATCGACTTCGACCTCGCACAACCCCGCCCCGACGAACCCCGCAAGGCCGCGAAAAACCCCGGCACCCCGGCCTACATGTCCCCTGAACAGTTGCAGCGCCTGCCCTTCGATCATCGTGCCGATATCTTCGCCTTCGGCGTCACCGCCTTCGAAACGGTCACCCTCGAAAAACCCTTCCCGGGCGATTCCCCTGACGAGATCCTGCGCCGCCAGTTGGATCGGTCCGACTTCCGCACCCCGAGCGAGATCAACCCCGCCATCCCCCCGGCCCTCGAAAAAACCATCCTCCGGTGCCTGGAAACCGACCCCGCCAGTCGCTACCCGTTCTTGAGCGTCGTCATCCGCGACCTGGAACGTGCCCTCTACGTCTAAGCCGGAACGATTCAGTCCTGACGCGCGCGAAGACCCGAAGACGCGAAGGAGGAGAAGCCGGAACCCGGATTCTGTGTGGTGTGGAAACGAGCACCGAACGGTGAGGTCGCCCCCGATATCCTGATGCCAAAGTTCCCCACGGAATTCCTTAGCGTTCTTGGCGTCTTCGCGCGAGGCCCCTTGATCGCAACGGAATCGTTACGTCTAAGAGCTTTCCCCCCGGGAAACGAACCCCTCGTCCCAGTCCTTCCACACCGGGTCGAATCCCATCTCCGCAATCACCCGCGCAAACTCGCCCGGCGATCGTTCGTCCGCGATGTCAAATTGCCTTGCTGCACGAGTGGCGCGCCCGACCGGCAGTTCCCCCTTCCCTCCGCTGCTCCCCTCGGTCTCGATCCGGCCGCGTCGCGTGTAATGAACCTTTTCCCCGCCCGCACCGGTGTAACCACCGGGCTCCGTGTGGCTCCCGGCACTCACCAGCGTCACCCCCAACGGCAGGACCCCGTTCCGTAGCGATGCCGGCTCCCGCGTCGAGAGCACCAATCCCACATCGGGCAGGAACAAACGGAGTGCGCACATCAATTGCACCCACTCCCGATCCCCCAGATGAGTCAGGGGCTGAAATTCTCCCGCGCAGGGTCGCAATCGCGGGAGCGACAGGGTCACCTGCGCCTTCCAGCAATGCCGCATAAGCCACGACGCATGCGCCGCTACGCTCAAAGCCTCCCACCGCCAGTCTCCGAGTCCGAACAACGCACCAATGCCCAGGCGCCGGAATCCCGCCTCGTAGCCCCGCTCCGGCGTCGCCAGACGCCACGTGAAATCCTTCTTGGGCCCCAGTGTGTGGACCGCTCCGTACACCTGCCGGTCGTACGTCTCCTGGTAGACCACCAAGCCCTCCGCCCCCGCTTCCACCAGCGGGCGATACTCCGCAGCCTCCATCGGACCCACTTCAATTGATACCCCTGGCACCCATTCCCCAACCGCCTTCACACACTCCCGAAGATACCCGTCCGAGACAAACCGTGGATGCTCACCCGCCACGAGCAGCACGTTCCGAAAACCAGCCTCCCGAAGCGCCCTCACTTCACGAACCACTTCCTCGACGTCCAGAGTTACCCGCAGTATCGCGTTGTCCCGCGAGAACCCGCAGTAGGCGCAGTTGTTGATGCACTCGTTCGAGAGATACAACGGCGCAAAAAGCCGGATCACCCGGCCGAACCGCTGCCGCGTCAACGCCGCCGACCGCTTCGCCAACGTCTCGAGCGCCCCCGCCGCCGCCGGTGAAATCATGCGCGCAAAATCAACGATCCCCAGTGTTCCAGCCTTGCCTAGCGAGGACCCCACCTCCGCCTCGGTCGCCGACAGCGAACGTTCCACCCACTCCCGAATCGGGAGCCGATCGTATTCGTCCGCAAAGTTCATGGCTGTCCCCTCCTTTCCCTTTCGCCCCGACGTCAGGACCCAAGGCTCTCCTGAATTCTCCCTAGTACCCCAGTCGCGCCAAAGATGCCTCCAACTCCGCCTGGAAACTCGCGACATCCGCCTGGCTCGGCTTGTAACCCGCAACCTTCGGCGCGACCCCCAACCGGCCGTACTGATCCATCTGCCAGTCCGCCACCTGGCCGTCCGAAAACGTGACCTGGCCGCTCGCCAAGGACCCCGGCCGCGCAATGCTGTCCACCGCGACGGTGACCTTGCTTGCCGGATCTCCGGCCAGCGGCGACGCCTTCAAGGGACCCGCCGGCGATCCCGCCAGCGAAGCAGCCCCAGGCAGTCCCCCGCCCGCGGCCGGACCCGATGCCAGCGCCGACCCGGCGCCCGGCCCTCCGAGCAACGCCCCGCCCGCGGCCCCAGCCGGCGGCTTCGGCGCCGGCGGCGGATCCTTCGGCCGCAGCTTCAGGTCGTCCAAAAGGAACCTCGCCTCC
>JBBQIU010000181.1:0-6276 GCA_038325245.1 Verrucomicrobiota bacterium | reverse complement strand
GGGTTGTGCCGGGTTCGCCAGGTCAATGCCGGTGACCTGGGTGCCATTGACCCAGACGCCGGCGTCGTCGGGCCGATCGCCTTCGCTCTTGGGGAGCCAACTGTCGGTGGCGACATAAAGAGCCGCGCCAACGAGCCGGCTTTCGAGGATGCGACCCTCAAGGGGAATCCGGGCGGTTTCGCGGGGAAGATCGCCGGACACATCGATGACGATTGCGGCGCTGCGGGCGTTCTGGCCCCAGTCGTTCGCGCAGGGATGGGATCGGGCGAGGAGGACGACGTGATGGTCGCCGAGGAGGTACATCTGCTCACCGGACGCGGGAAGCGGGAAGGTGGCCAGCAGGGCGGGGGTATCCGGATTGGCGACGTCGATGATCTGGAGGCCGCGTTGGGAGTTGAAGAAGTAGAGGCGATCGCCGTGGAGGCGCCAGATGTCGGATTCGGTGACGGTGCGTTGGGGGTTGGCCGAACTCACGGCCGCGGAATCCGTGGCGGTTGGGACGGCGTTGCCGAGAAGCCATTCGGCGCCGTCATTGCCGCGGAAAAGGATCGGGTTCCCGGCGGGGGCGGGATCGCCGTCGAAGCGGGTTTTGCCCGTATAGAAGGCGGCCGGGAGGGGGATATTGGTGTCGGCGCGCACCCGGAACATTTCGATGCGAAGGGTGGCGGCGAGGTTGCGGGGGAGGTTGAAAGCGACGGGGCCTGCGGCGTCGACGTGCTGGACGGCGCGGGGCCGCCAGCCGCGGACTTCGCCGCGTTCAGATCCTTCAAGGACGAGGCGCTGGACGCCTGCCGGGGCCTCCGCGGCTATGACGAGGTGATCCCCGGAGACGTCGATGCCCGTGATGCGCGGAAGGGTCGCGGCGTGGGACATCGCGGGAACGAGGCTTAGCAGGGTGAGGAGCGGGAGCAGCGGGAGCAGCGGGAGCGGGAGGTGGCCGAGGCGTGGAATCGGAGTTTTCATCGGTGGATTCGGGCTGGAGGAAGGTTGGGAATCATCGAAAGGGCGGTACGAAAGGATAGGTTCCATCCTGGAGTTGGGATTGGGGATGAGGGTCATGGATGTCATGCGACTACGGACGGGGCGTCGGGCCGGGTTGGGGAGCGCCGGGAGGACTCACGATCACCGGGCCGGTGGGCACGGAGGAGCCTCCCTCGGGTTCAAGTGTGATCATAAAAGCGGGGCTTGTGATCATCCCGGGATCGAGGGAGAAACGGACCAGGATGCGGTCCCCCGGTTTGGAAGTGGTGCCGAGGCTGATGACCCCGGGGGACTGGTTGTCAAAGGCCCAGAATTGGTAAACGAAGCCGGCGGCGGGTCCGCCGGCGTCCACGAAAGCGATGCTTCCGAGCCCGGTTTCGCTGGAGTAAACGCCGAGAGCGGAGGCGGTGACGGGGGCGAGCGCGGAGGAGGCGTCGGGCTGCGGGTCGAGGTCCGGGCTCGCGAGGTCTTCCGTGAACGAGCGGTTTACCATGGGTGTGGGTGGCGCGGCGGAGTTGTCAGCGAGCAGGGTGCTGGATGACAATTCGACGACTTCAAACCCGGACGGATCGGTGGCGGCCAATGAGGTGGCAGGATCGGAGGATTCCGATCCTGGAGCGAGGGAGCGGGAAGGCGTGTCCGTACGGGGGGTGGACGCGGCGAGGGTGGTGCCTGAATCGCCGGTGGGGGAGGCGGATGCGGAGGTGGCCGTTGGGGCAGGGTTCGCGGTCGTGCCCGCGGTGAATGGGCTGCCGGTACGAGTCGGGGAGGAACCGGCCGGCGAAGGAACAACAGGGTTTGCGGAAGCGAGTTCTCGGGCGAGGGCTTTGGAGACGAGAAATTGAAGTGAGCTCAATTCGTCCGGAGAAGTGACCCCCGGGGATTGGAAAGCCAGGGATTCGGCGGTCGCCCTGGGGGCCGCGCCCAGATTCTGGTTGGTCGGGGTCAGACGAAAGACCTGGAAACGACCGGATCCGGGCGGAAGAACGAGCCGCTGGGAGAGCGCCTGATTGAGGGTGCTGAGTTCCTGGAGGCGGTGGCGGAGGGTGATTCGTTCGTCGGTCTCCAGGGGCGAGACCGGGGTGGGAAACGAGGGACCTTGGGTGGATGAACCAGGCTGGGTCAGGAGAGGACGCGCGTTGGGTTGGGTAGGCGACGCGGGAACCAATGGGGTGCCGGAGTTGTTCGACGCTTCCGTCGTCACGTGGGCGAGGGCATTGGAAGGGGTTGAGCGGGACGGATCCTGGCGCGGGTGGCGGGTGGCGAGGAGCAGGACCACGAGTGCGGCGGTGACCCAGCCCGCGCGTCCGAACCATTCGCGCCAGATGCGGACCCAGGAAGGCGGGGCGGGCAGTGAGAGGGATGCGGGGACGGAACGTTGGGTTTCGCGGGCGATGTGTTGCCAGACGCGTGGGGGGGGACGCCGGGCAGGAGTGGCCAATGCCAGGGCGTCGGTGGCGGATTCCAGCTCTTGGAGGTGGGTTCGAAGCGCGGGGGAACCGGCCAGGTGCGCCTCGAAGGCCGCCTTTTCGACTCCCTCCAGTTCCCCGAGGAGATAACGAACAGCTTGGTCTTCGGGGGTGGTTGGATCAGGCATGGAAGTCCTTCAGGAGGCTGCGAAGGGCGAGGAGCCCGCGCCGGATGCGGGCCTTGATAGTTCCCAGGGGTTCACCAGTGGCCTCCGCGATCTCGCCATGGGTCCATCCCCTGAAGAAGGCGAGTTCGATGGCCCGGCGTTGTTCGTCCGGAAGGCGGTGGAGGGCGTGGTTGCACGCGGTGTTCAATTCGGATTCCGGCGGGTGCCAGGAGGGGTCGAGGTGTTCGACTTCAAGGGAGGCGAGCTCGGATTCGTAGGCGGACCGGGCAGCCAGGACGCGGCCGCGGGCGCGGAGTCGGCTGAGTGCGAGGCCTCGGGCCACCATCACCATCCAGGTGAAGGGGGCGCTCCGGGCGGGGTCGAAGGTGCCCGCCCGGTGCCAGATGCGGACGAAGGCATCCTGAAGGCACTCTTCGGCCTCGTTTTCGTCGTTCAACATCCGGACAAGCATGGAAAAGAGGGCGCCGCCGCGCCGCTGGTACAAGCGATTCAGGCTGACATGGTCGCCCTGAGCCATGGCCGCCAGTGACCGCACGTCCTCGGCCGCGCCGTCGATCTCCCACCCCTGGGATGACGGCCGGGCAAACGGTTGCTGCATCGCGGGGTCCTGGTGAGCTGGCACGTCGGCGCCCTCGACACGGTTATCCGCGTCGGGCGTCATCTTGGATGCACGGGGAAGACATTTTTTTCGCGGGGCCCGAAGGTTTGGCGAGGAGCATAGCGTGAGCGTGGTGGGCGGGGCGATAGCTCCCGTCTGCGGGCCCGGGAGAACCGGGCCTTTCCCGTTTCCCTCTCTGAGGCTCTGCGTTCGCTGTGGCGAGCGCAACAAGGGGAGGGATTTGCCACAGAGAACGCAGGGAACGCAGAGAATCGGGAGGACAGTCTCCAAGGGCAATAAAAACGGGCGAGGCGTGTGCCTGGGAACGCCCGGACGAGGTTGTGGCGCAGGTTGCCCAACCTGCTGTGTCGGAGGCAGCCCTGCCTGCGGGTCCGGTTGCGGTCGAGCTTGCACCTGCCGGTTGGGCAACCGGCGGCACAGCAGACTGGGCAGTCTGCGCTACGTGCGCGAAGGTCAAGGAAGATACCGTGGTATCCGTTGCTGGAGAGCCGGCTTTGCGCGTGGCCTCTGCATTCTCGGCCATTGACAAGGCGTCGGGGATTGCCCGGCATTGGTGGCCCAATGAGCGACGCGCGAACTCTGAAGACGAACCCGTCCCGTAAGCGGCGCACGGCGCCGGCCGCAAGCCGCACCGCCAAGACCTCCAAGCCGGAGGTGGAGAGTCGGCGGTTCTGGCTGACCTACCCGGCCAAGCTGATCACCCGGCCTGTTATTTGGCAGCTCAGTCAGAGGTACTCGTTCGTTTTCAATGTGCGGCAGGCGAGTGTCACGGATCAGATCGGAATTCTCTGCTTGGAACTCGAAGGGCCGCGGGCGGACATCAAGGCGGCGATTCGCTGGCTGGAGAAGCAAGGGGTGACGGTTGAACCCGTCGAGATCAACGTGATCGAAAGCTGATTCGTGGCGGCCGAACCGGGACGCGCGCGTTGACACCGCACCGGCCGAAGGCACGTTGGCCGGCATGCCTTTGAGACTAGAGCGCCGCGGGGTGGGAATCCGGATTGGACTGGCCTTCGGGGCCTCCTGGATACTGGGACTCGCCGGACCAGCCTTCGGGCTGGAACGAGTGCCCAACACGACCCTGACCGTGCCGGTGCAACCTCCCGTCTTCGGGTATTCCACGGCGCCCGCGTTTGGCGGACTGCGGTTCACGGATCCCGTGGCGCTCGTCACTCCGCCCGGCGAGACGAACCGGTTGTTCGTTGTGGAACAGCGCGGGCGGATCGCCGTGATCGCCGATCTTTCGGCGCCGACGCGGGCGGTGTTTCTGGACATCGCGGGCCGAGTGGCGGGCGGGGCGCCGAGCGATGAGAGGGGATTGCTGGGGCTGGCTTTCCATCCGGGATATGCGACGAACCGGCTTTTTTTCGTCTTCTATTCAGCGACGACGAACGGGCTGGCGGTCCAGCGGTTGTCGCGGTTCGAGGCGGACCCGCAGGACCCGCAACGGGCCGTGTCGACGTCGGAGACCCTCCTGATCAGTCAGAGAGACGAGGCGGGCAACCACAATGGCGGCGACCTGCACTTTGGTCCGGACGGGTATCTGTATGTCTCGCTGGGCGACGAAGGGGGGCAGGACGACGCGTTTAATAACAGCCAGAGGATCGACAAGGACTTCTTCTCCGGGATCCTGCGAATCGACGTGGACCGGCGGCCGGGGAACCTGGCGCCGAACCCGCACGCTGCGGTGTTCCCCAACATGTACTCCGTACCGGCCGACAATCCGTGGGTGGGGTCGGCGGAGTTCAATGGGCGCGCCGTGAATCCCGCCCAGGTCCGGACTGAGTTCTGGGCGGTGGGTCTTCGCAACCCATGGCGGATTTCGTTCGACCGGCCGACGGGGCGGCTCTGGGTGGGGGATGTGGGCGGGAGCCTGCGCGAGGAGGTGAATGTCGTGCAGCGCGGAGGCAATTACGGATGGGCTTTGCGGGAAGGTAGCCTGGCGGGACCGAAATGGGGCGCGGGAAGCCCGAACTCCGGATTCATCGGGCCGGTGGCCGAGTATGGGCGGACGGGGCCATTTGGTGGGCGATCGATCACGGGCGGGGTGGTGTACCGGGGCCATCGGATGAGCCAGCTCACGGAGGCGTACGTCTTCGCGGATTACGTGAGCGCCAACATCTGGGCGATTCGCTATGACGGGCAGTCGGCGAGCCCGATCGAGCGCCTGGGCGCCCGGGCGGGGATCGCCGCCTTCGGACATGATCCGCGGAATGGCGAGATCCTGATGGCGGACCAGTCGGCGGACGTGATCGCGCAACTGACCTACACGACAACGCCGATTGGGACGCCGCTGCCGGGCACGCTGGCGGAGACGGGAGCCTTCGCGGACCTGCAATCGCTCGAACCCTCGGCGGGCCTCGTTCCTTATGAAGTGAACGTTCCGTTCTGGTCGGATAACGCTTTGAAGCGCCGGTGGTTTTCGCTCCCCGATACAAATCGGATGATGTCGTTTTCGAGGGACGGGAACTGGGGATTTCCGACGGGGACCGTTTGGGTGAAGCATTTTGAGATCGAGTTGGTGGCGGGGGATCCGGGGTCGGTGCGGCGGCTGGAGACGCGATTCCTGGTCCGCAATTCGAATGGGGTACACGGGTTGACGTACCGATGGACCCATCCTCCCACGAATGCGGTCTTGGTGGCGGAAGAGGGGATGGACGAAGTGCTGACGCGGACGGAGGGCGGGGTTCAGAGCACTCAGGTGTGGCGTTATCCGGCGCGGTCGGAATGTCTTCAATGCCACACGCCGGCGGCGGGTTGGGCGCTGGGATTCAGCACGCGCCAGCTTCATCGGGACGTGGACTTTGGGAACGTCACTGAGTCGCAGATTCATCGGCTGGCGGAGGCGGGGTATTTTGAGAATCCGCCGGAGGAGCGGCACACGTTGGTGGCGTTGGCCGCGGCGACGAACGAGACGGCGAGTATCGAGTGGCGGGTTCGGTCGTGGTTGGATGCCAACTGTGCCGCGTGTCACCAACCGGGCGGGTCGGCGCTGGGGACGTGGGACGCCCGGGCGGAGACGCCGCTGACGCAGACGGGACTGATCGACGGTGCGTTGAACAACGATTGGGGTGATCCG
>JBBQIU010000180.1:0-6277 GCA_038325245.1 Verrucomicrobiota bacterium | reverse complement strand
GTGCAGGATCGGAAAAATCATCTGTCAGGGAAAGGCCGGCGAGGGCGACGGGTTGGTCCGCGGCATTGAATACTTCGAGCCAGTCGCTGCCCTCCACGGGATCCGCCAGCCACTCGTTTATTCGCAGATTCGACGCGCTGGCGAGGGGGGCCGGCATGTTGGCGGCTGCAGGTGTGGGTATGGCGAGGTTCCACGATCCGATGCCGGAGGGCAGGCGACCGATGGTGAAACCCGGCGTCTGGACCCCGAATCGAATGGCGTCGATCAAGCTGGCGCCCGCCGACCGTCGGTGGAAGAGAAAGACCGCTCCGCCGCGGTTGGAAAGGGCAAACCCAGAGTTCGTCGGCGATGCGGGCTGGGTGGCATCGCAGGCGACGATCTTCCACTCACCGGGGCCGAGGCGGGAATCGGCGGGAAAGGTCCACTTGCCGGGAAAGGCCGCATCCTCGGTCAGCGTCATGCCGGAGACGTCGATGGATTCGGCGCCGACATTGGCGATCTCGATGAAGTCCACGGAAGCGCCGGGAATCGCGACAAGCGGGTCAGGATCGGCGAGCACTTCATTGAGAACAACGGACGGCAAAGTGCCGGGGATGCAGTGGGTCGACGTCCCGGTCGCATCCACGGCAAGCCCCCAGACGATGTCGCTGCTGCCGCTGTTGAACTGATGAACCTCGGCCGCGAGTACGTTCGTGCCCCGGATCAAGGCGGTGCCGGCGCCGGGGACTAGGAGGAACTGACTCGTTGCATTGCCGACGTTACGAGAGGCCGAGGTTGCGTAGCTGGGGGTTCCGCTCGCCATCCCGTTGGTCCACACGCTCTGACCGTTCAAGTAGAGAATGGCCCCGTCGTCGACCACCATGGTGAGGTTGAGACTAAAACCATCAAGGTTGGTCTCCACGAGGAAGTGGGTGCGGAAGTAGTAGGTGTTACGCCCCAGGGCGAGAAGGGTTTGGCGCCCGGGCGCTGGGAGCGAACTGTCTTCAACGCCGAGAAGCGCCTCGCCCGAGGGCCAGTTGGAGTCATCATAATTGGTCAATTGCCAACCCGTCCCGTCCAGATTCGCCGTTTGGTTGTACTTCCACGACGCCCCCATGCCCAGGAGCGGGACGGTGGTGAAGACAACGGTGCAGCCTCCAACCGTCGCTCCGGGGTTTCCGCCGCCCGGCGTGGGCTCGGGAAAGGACGTCAACGTCGAAGCGCCATCGGGCGAGCGGCCTTGTGAAATGTCCGTGCGCTGCGGCCCGTAATTCACGACGTCGACCGTCTCCAGGAAGGCGTCGCTGAGGCGGATGATTCCGATGTCCGGCGACAGCTTGAAGGCGAGGTGGTTTGGGCCCTGGCCGGAGTCCCCGTCGGCGATGAATTCGGCGTGTCCCCTGGCGGGAATGTAGGTGAGCGGAGCGATCGTGTGCCGGGCCGGAGAACCGGCGGCGTCGGAGAGGAACCATCCACCGATCGCGACGGGTAGGGAATCGGGATTAAAGAGTTCGATGAAGTCATTCCGACCGATGAACTGGGCATCCGCGAGCCACTCATTGATGCGGACCTGGTAGGGATCGCCCATCGAGTGGGGCGCGTTTGAGGCCCCGAAGGTGGGACGGCAAAGCCCCCAAGCGCCATCGGCAAGCCGTCCAATGGACATATCATCGATCTGAAGTCCAAAATGCACGGCGTCGAGGATTTTTCCTCCACGGGCGGGAGTGTCGAACAGTGAGAGATCGTCCCCTTCCTGTTTCAGTGCAAATCCCGTGGTGAGCGGCGTATAGCCCGTTGGGGAGCCCGCCCGGAGAGTGACAAACGAACCGGGTTCGAGCCGGGTGCCGACTGGGAATTCGTATTTATACGGTTGCTGCGCATTGTCCGTGAGTCCCATGCCCGCGAGGTCGACGGGTTCGGACCCGAAGTTATGGAGTTCGATCAGATCCGGCGTCGTTCCCTCATCGGTGAACCACGAAATGTTCCGGGCGAGGATTTCGTGAATCCGGATAGTGGGTGCCGGCGCTGGCGGAAGGAACTGGGGATCGACGGTCCAGGTGCGGGAGAGCGTGAAGGTGGCGTCGGGGCCGAGGTCGGGGTCGTTCTGATAGGTTCCGGCGTCGTTGCGGCCGATCACGGATACCGAATGCGGGCCATCGCCCAGACCCGAAAGGGTGATGGGTGTGGGGATGGGAACAGCGTCACTCCATTCGCCTTCATCCAGCCGCCAGCGGTAATGGGTGAAGCCGGAGCCGAGAGGAAAGCCGGACAAGGGAATGCCGTGCTCGGTGCGGAGGATTCCGACGTGAAGGGTCGCTGTCGTGTCGCGGGTGACCTCGGGAGGTTCGCCGGAGATAAAGACGCCCGGGGCGATGACACCACCGAGGTCGCGGCCCAGCGCGCCGGCTTGGTGTGCGGGCGAACCGGGGCCCGGGAGAAACCACTCTCGCATCACCTGCGCCTCCTCCCAGGTGTCGAAGGATCCTTCAGCGACACTCGGGATATGGACCAGCAAGGGTTCCACCACCGGGTTGTCGCTTCCAAGACCGGTCCACGGCATGGGGAGGATATTGTTGATCCAGGTGGTTGTCGTTCCAGAGGGGTCGTTGTTTCGGACCAGTGTCTCCGTGTCGACGATGATGTTTCCCTCGAGGTAAGCCCCGCGGCCGAAGCTGGTCGTGTCGGGGGTGGTATCACGGAGATTCACCACCCCGGAATCGAAATCCTCCCCTCCGTCCTTTGTGGTTCGAACAATCGTGTTGTGAAGGAGGGTGTAGAAATTCCCCTGCTTGGCAGTGACGGCATTGTCGCAGTCGAAGAACAGGTTTCCGAGGAGGGTGATTTCGGACGTTGCGCCGCCGCTGTTGCCTCCGGAGATGGCGGCGGAGCTATCCGGCGCGCCGTTCCGGTGGACGTGAAGGAAGATATTCCCCTCGATCCAGGCGTCGGTTCCATCGAGGTCAAGGATGTCGTCGGTCGAGCCTGTGAAGACGTTCTGGTAGAACTGAAGAATCGGCTGATTGGGTCGATTACCACCGGTGAAATCGATGATGTCACTGTATCCGGTGCTGGAGCCGAAGTAGCTATGGTGGAAGATTCCGCGTCCGCCCGGCTTGATTCCTCCGCTGCCGTGGAGCGGTTCGAAGGAGCCCGAGGTGGTGGGAAAATGGCAATGGCTCACCACGAAGGAACTTTCGTCGAGTGAGAGGTAGGGATGGGACGTCGTGCCGAATGTCGCGCCGTCCAGGACCAGCGTTCCGCCGGAGGAATCGATGCAGGTGGAGCCGTTTCCCTCGAAGTGGACATGGATGAGGCGCGTCTCCGGGGATCCGACGGAGCCATTCACCGTGAGTCTGTCCCAACTGCCAGTGGAACCGGGCGCCCTGGCGAAACGGATGATGGCGTTCGGCGTTCCGTCGGCGACCAGCCGGCCGCCGTCCTCGATGACAACGCTTGCGCCCGGTCCGAGATACACGGTCGTGCCCTGTTCCACGGTGAGAGTGGCGCCCGGTGCGACGGTGAGTCTTCCCTCGACCTGGTAAGGACCGGTGGCCGCTGTCCAGGTGGTGTCGGTGGCGATGCGGGTTGGGGCCAACTCGACCGAGCCGTCGTCGTACCAGACATCCAGCGTGAGTCGTTCGACCTCGGACCCGTCAAACCCGACGGCGCGTACAATCAGGAGGTTCAGGCCGGGATGGAGAGCGACGCCCTGGATTGACCAGGCGCCTTCCCATGCACTCCACACGGCCTGGCTGCCGTTGACCTGGATTTCGGCGGTTTCCGCGGGATGCCCGGTGCCGTGAAGGGTGACCATCGCCGAGGTTGCTCGTGGGAGGCCCGAAGAGACAGGGAGGTCATGCATGACCGTGAGCGCACGTGGAAACTGTGACAGCACGTGGGCGACGTGGTTCGAGTTGAAGGCCTTCATGTTCGCGACCGCAGCGACGTCGACGTAGCTCGAGATCAACTGGTCCAAGAGCGGATTCATCTGGGTGGCCGAGAAAATTGTCTCCGCCAGGTGGGACAGGTGGTGAAAGTACCGGGGCGCAAATTCCGGGCGCTTCATGAAGCGATCCAAGACGGTGACATTCGTCATGCGCCAGAGGCCGTCGGCGTAGGAGGCGCTTCGGGAACCGCGGCCCAGTACGGAATCCATGTCGTAGGGAAGGAGAACGAAGCGGGTGTCGCGGGTTCCCTGGTAGAGTGAGAAGTCGTCGCCTTCGCCGATGCCGAGACTGTTCTCCTGGTTGTCGAGCAGGGTGTTGACGGCGAAATACTTCATCCACTGGTCGACATCGGCGACCGCGCGAAGATCGGTGGCGTAGGTGGCGTCCGGGGCGTTATTGAGGACGTCGAGCAATTTGAGGAAGTCCGACCAGTCATTGCGGAAGGCGTTGTTTTCCTTCGCATAGGCGTTGGTGTAACTCGTGAAATCGGGACCGTGCCAGGCGAGGTCGGCCTCCGAATCGATGCCCGGGAATATGTCACGCACGCCTCGGTAAAGGTTGCCCTGGTCGTCGATCGGGAACTGGCGTTGGACGAACCGGTCGTCCATGGGCTCATTGGCGGCATAGGATCCGAACTGTTCCTGGCCGGACTTGGCGAGTTGGACGCCATTGACTCGGACTTGGACGGGGCGCGAGTCGGGCATGGGGATTCCCGCGCGGCGGAACACGGCGCTGCCGATCTGCTGGGAGTGAGTGTAGTGGGTGTTGAGGTTGAGTCCGGCGCGACCCTTCCAGAGGTTGTCCTTCGTAAATCCGACGTGGAAATTGTGGGGGTTGGCGGTGCGGGTTCCGTGGCCTCGATTCCGTAAGTCACAGAGGTGGCGCCACTGGGTGGTGACGCCGCCGTCGAGCACGCCGTCGGTATTGATGAAAGTTCCGCTGACGGTGGCGTCGCTATTCGGTTCGCCCCTCCAGATCTGTTTGGAGAGGTAGTCGTATTCCGCCTGGGTCATGAGGAGGCGGAATATCGGCTGGTCTCCTTCGTAAACGGCATCGTCCACCTGGTAGATGAGATTGGCCGTTCTGGGGCCGCCGGACGGCTCCACATTGGGGTAGGTCCTTAATGGGCCGCCGGCGTCGCGCGCGGTGAGATAGAACTCGATGAGTGTGCCGTGGGGTTGGGGCGGGAGAACCGCGCCAAAGCGCCCATCCGAGGCCACGCCGTCGCCATGTGCGCCGTCGTCCAACAGGTTGGTCGATGCAAACGTATCCGGGCCGTCGAGGCGCCAATGAAGGACGGCTTCGAGGTTCTCTGTCCGTTCGTCAAGCAGACGTGCCGTGATGGTCACGGGATCGGAGGATCGGGGGACGACGGGATGATGGGAGACGTCGAGGATCAGAGGGGCGATGTCGGTTTGGTCGATCGAGTTGGGGTAGCCGGGAGTTCCGCCCGGAATGAGGCTGGAACCCCAGTTCTGGCCGTGATCGTTGGGCAAACGGGGGTTGATCAGTTCGAGCGATTTCCCCAGGCCGCGATGCTCGGTGAACCATTCCCATCCCTGACGATCGAGGCGATCCAGGGAACCGATCCGGCGGACGGCCCAGTCGCCTTCGGCCGCGTACGAGACGGTGTCCACGAGGTTGCCCGCCGCGTCCTCAAGCCTGAGTTCCTCGCCGTCATGACTGAGCGTGCCCGTCCAGCCGGCGACGACGTTGGAGACGGTGGGGTGTTGGGACCGAAACGTGGCGGCGTCGGCGGCGACGATGAGATGGCCGTTGGGGGGAAGATGGGTGTTGGTGGGGAAGGTGAACGAGACGCCGCGTGTGAGGCGCCATCCGGCGAGGGCGATGGATTGGGGCGCGGCGTTTCGAACCTCGAACCATTCTTCGAGAATGTTGGTTCCGGCGGGGTAGTACATGATCTCCGAGATGAAGATCCCTTGGCTGAAGGCGGGGAAGGCGAGCAGCAGCGAGGTCAACAGGAGGAACGGGAACCGACGAAGCGTAGGCGACGACGACATAATGAACGGTGGTCGCTCTGGCGCGATTGAACTGGATTCCGCCCTCAATTCGACCGGGGAAAGGCTATCACGAGGTCGGACTTCTGGCGAGACGCAGGAATCTCCGTGAACCGAAGCGGGCCTGGAGGGTTCCGCTCCGTCGGAACCTGCTGAACTCTGGCCCCAACCCAATTCTCGGCGCCGACGGAGCGGCGCCCTCCACCGCACGGTTCATGGCCCCAATGCGTGTCCAATTCCTGGAAAACGTTGCGACCCACGAACCGTCCCTCCTTAACGGCAGGCGTCCCCCCTGCCATTGACGCCGAAGGCCTCATCCAAACCCAGCCGAGG
>JBBQIU010000179.1:0-6286 GCA_038325245.1 Verrucomicrobiota bacterium | reverse complement strand
GGGCCCGCGCCCGCCGCCGGTGACCTCGTCTACGTCAGCTTCGAAAGGTTCTTCGCTCCGTTGACGGTTGAGTTGACGCGCAGCCGCAGGCCGTTCAGACGGATGAAGCCCGTCGCGTCGCTCTGGTTGTACGCCTTCGTCGGGTCTGCCTCCATCGTCGCGATTTGTGGGTTGTAGAGGCTGACCGGACTCTTGCGGCCGGCCGGGATGATATTGCCCTTATAGAGCTTCAGTCGGATCGTGCCGGTGACGTTGCGCTGGCTCTCCTCGACCAACGCCTGCAAGGCCAGCCGCTCCGGGGCAAACCAGAATCCGTAGTACACCAGCTCGGAGTATTTTGGGATGAGGGAGTCGCGAAGGTGCATCACTTCGCGGTCCATGGTGAGGCTCTCGATCTGCCGGTGGGCGAAGTGCAGGATGCTCCCGCCCGGTGTCTCGTACACCCCGCGGCTCTTCATCCCCACGAAGCGGTTCTCCACCATGTCGACCCGTCCCACGCCATGTTTCCCGCCGACCTTGTTCAACGCCCGCATTACGCCCAGCGGGGACAGCGCCTTTCCGTTCACCGCCACGCAGTCGCCTTTCGCAAAATCCATCGTCACATACTCGGACTTGTCGGGAGCGTCCTCTGGAAAAACGGACAGCGTGTTGAAGTGGTCGCGGTACTTGACGTGGCCTGCCTCGAACCAAGGATCCTCAAGGATTCCCGCCTCGTACGAGATATGGAGCAGGTTGCGGTCCATTGAGAACGGCTTCTTCGCCGAAGCCTGCACGGGAATGCTCTTGGACTCGCAATAGGCGATCATCTCGGCCCGTCCCGGAAACTGCTCCCGGAAGCGCTCGTCCCGCCAGGGCGCGATAATTTCGAGGTCGGGAGCCAGTGCTGCCGCGGTCAATTCGAAACGCACCTGGTCGTTGCCCTTGCCGGTTGCCCCGTGGGCAATGGCGTCCGCCTTTTCCAAACGCGCGATCTCGACCATCCGCTTCGCGATGAGCGGCCGGGCGATCGAGGTACCAAGGAAATACTGACCTTCATAGAGAGCGCCCGCCCGGAGCATGGGATAGATGAAGTCCTGAGCGAATTCTTCCTGCAGGTCGTCGATGTAAAGGCCCGCGGCGCCCGTCTTCCGGGCCTTGCGATCCAGACCCTTGAGCTCCTCCTCCTGCCCGATGTTCGCGCAAAACGCGATCACGTCCGCCTGGTAGGTTTCCTTGATCCAAGAGAGCAGGACCGATGTATCCAGACCGCCCGAGTACGCGAGAACAATTTTCATGGTTCCAGAATCGGCCCGCAGTCAACGGCAAGCGGGCCGGTCGGGGAAGATCGATTTTCCTGGCGGGCTAGACTCGGGCTTCGCTGAGTGCCGCGGCGCGCAGACGGACCAGATCGGGCCGGACCGCTTCAAATCGATCCCGCAGCGCCTGAAACATCGGTCCGAATGAGGCGGGGTCCGCGCCCGGCGCCTCCCGTTCGATCCGAAGCCCGATCTCCCGCATTTCGTGAAGTCCGAAGATCCCGCAACTGCCTGCCAGCGAATGCGCCGCCCGCGCCATGACGGTCGAGTCGGTCTTGCCGCGCAGCAGCACCAATTCCTCCAGGCGCGATGGCGTGTCGGCGAGGAAGGACGACAACAGTTCGGCAGTCGCTTCGGCGCCAAGCTCCTGCTGCAACTGACTCACGGTCTCAACGCACGGGTTGGAAATCTTGCCTGAAGACGTTTTCGATGCGCCCGGAGTCACGACGGCCGGCTCGACAGACTCGTCGGCACCGCCCTTGTCCGCTCCCGGTTCCTCCGGGGGTTCGCGGTCCGGCAGGGTGAAGCGGGCGATCACCGCCTGTAGTTCCTCGAGACGCACCGGCTTGCTGAGATAGCCATCCATGCCAGCCGCCAGGCACCTCTCCGCGTCGCCCCTCATGGCATTGGCCGTGAGGGCGACGATCGGAACCCGTCGATGTCCGGGGATCGCCGCCCGCTCCAGCTCCTTCCGTCGTATCTCGCGGGTCGCGCTGTATCCATCCATCACCGGCATCTGGCAATCCATGAGGATGAGGTCGTAACCGAACCGCTCCCACGCCACGAGGGCTTCGCGGCCATCGCCTACGAAGTTGGGCCGGTACCCGAGCTTCTGGAGCATCAGCATCGCCAGGCGCCGGTTGATGTCATGATCCTCCGCCACAAGAATCCGAAGGTTCCGCGGAAGAGCTGGCCCCTGCGGCCTGGGCCGGCGGACGAACTCGATCTCACCCGGAACTCGGCCGGACTCCGGCGATGCCGCACGCAGCAGGGTATCCAGAAGGGACGATTGCTTCACCGGCTTCATCAGTTGCCCAACGACCCCTGGAGCCTGGCAGGGAATGGCACTCTCCGAAACCGAAGCGAGCAGGAGGACGTGAGGCGGCCTGGCCATTTCCTGGCATCGTTTCGCCAATTCGACGCCGCTGAGGTCCGGCAAGTGCCGTTCCGCGATCAGGAACCGGAACGGGCGACCCGATCGCTCCGCCGCCGCGAGCATCGTCAGGGCCGATTCCCCCCGATCGGCATTCTCGATCTCCATGTCCCAACACTGAAGCATCGTCGCGATGCCTTCCCGCGTGATCGCCTGGTGGTCCGCCACCAGGATGCGCGAGCCCGCCAGACCCCCCGGTACCGGCATCGGAGACGTCTCCGCAGACGCGTCAAACTCAACCTCGAGCCAGAACATCGAGCCGTGCCCTGGCTGGCTTTCCACGCCGATCCCACCGCCCATGAGATCCGCCAGACGGCGCGAAATCGCCAGCCCCAGACCTGTCCCCCCATGTCGACGCGTCGTCGTCGTATCCACCTGCATGAACGGCTCGAACAGCGTTTTCTGAGCCTCCGCAGAAATCCCAATTCCGGTGTCGCGCACCTCGAAGCGAATCCGGGCCCTGCCTGGAGCCGACGCCAGGCGCTGCGCTCGAAGCGCGACATCGCCCCGTTCTGTGAACTTGATCGCATTTCCAACCAGGTTCACGAGCACCTGCCTCAGCCGGCCATCGTCCCCGTACAGTGCCGTCGGCACATCCGGCCCTATCACCGCCGCCAATTCCAGTCCCTTGTCATGGGCTCTGGGTGCCAGGAGCTCAAGCACGCCATCCACCAGCGACCGGGGATCGAAGTCCGTCGGTTCAAGCTCCAGCATGCTCGACTCAACCTTCGAGAAATCCAGGATCCCGTTGATGATCTCGAGCAATGCCTCCCCGCTCGTCCGCACGACATCCACAAACTCGCGCTGCCGCGGCTGCAACCCCGTGTCCATCAGCAACCCTGTCATCCCGATGATCCCGTTCATTGGCGTCCGGATCTCGTGGCTCATCACCGCCAGGAACTCGCTCTTGGCACGGCTCGCCGACTCCGCGGCGTTCTTGGCATTCTCCGCCTCCTCTTCCGCCCGCCGGCGTTCCGCCACCTCGGCGCTCAGTTCACGGGTCCGCTCCACCACTCGCGCCTCCATTTCCAGGCCCGCCTCCTGCAGGGCCGCGTCCCTCTCCTGGATCTGGTCCAGCATGCCGTTGAAACCGTCGATCAACTGGCCCAGTTCACCGTCGTGCCGCCCCTTCACCCGCACCGAAAAATCCTTGTTCAGCGCCACAGTCCGCGAAGCGTCCACCACCTCCAGGATCGGCCCCAGAAGTGCGCGCTGCATCCGGGACGAGAGCAGATAGGCGACAAACAACGAGGCCGCCAACAGGCCGCCCGCAATCCAACCGTACTGGCGGAGCCGCGTCCGCAATGCGTCCAGGTTTGACTCGAGGCAAATAACGCCCAATACCTCTCCGCCCTGTTCGATGCGCCGGAAGAGCACCAGCCGGTCCTTCTCAAAACGATGACTCCCGGCCGGAAGAGAACCGGCTAAGTCCGCGGTCCTCCCAGCCGGCGCATAACGCGCGAAAACGGCACCTTCGATCGTGTAGATGCATCCAAAGGTGATCTCTGGTTGCGAATGCAGGGCCGACAACACCTCCTCCGCGAGCCGCGGATCCCGTGAGTCCAGGGCCCTTGCGCAATTGCTCCCCAAAACACCTGCCAACGTCTCCAAATGCCCCGCCATCGAACGCCGAAAGGTGACCGCGTCGAACATCATGAAGCCGGCGCAGGCCAGAATCACGGCGGCCATGCAGGTCTTCATGATGACCTGCATCTGCATGCGCCGAATCGAGCCCTGATTCAGTAATTTCATCCCCCGAACACATTCCCTCCGTTCACAGACCCGGAGGTAGGTGTCCTGCTATCTCATCGACAAAATCGTGCGGCGGGTGAACCACGGTTCCCGCTTCGCAGGCAACTTCTGGATCCCAATTCCAATGATTGCAGGAAAGCGTGTTGCCTATTGCTTACGACCTAGCCAGTCAGGCTAGGGAGACCGAAATACCAGATTTGATCATGCCGATCTTCCTCCCGTGCATCCACCCGTTGTCGGGGATCTGGGGAAGGTCCTCTTCATGGTGTCGCGGAGCGACAACGGAAGGTAGCCAGGCGTTTCAACGCCTGTATGTATGCAAGAAAGGGTCCGTCGCGGCGCGACGGTCAATCAGGCGCGTGGATTGCCCCAAATCAATACGAGGCTCCCACCACCCGGAACACCCGCCGTAGCGGGTCCCTCAGCTCCGCGCACCGAACCCCTCCGACCTTCTCGCCACCGTCGTCGCTGAGCAGTTCCACACCGCGTTGCTCCGGGGGCCCCACGCCGAGGATCGACTCCGCCTGATACCCCTTCGGCACCGCTCCGGTAACCTCCCGTGCCGACGGTGCCCCCTCCTCCCACACATACAGCCGATGCCTGCCGCCGCCCTCAGCCGGTCCCGCCAAAAGCAACAGCCGGTCCCCGACCCGCAACGCATCGCGGAGTCCGAGGCCTCCAAGCGGCACGAGATGGGCCGACCCGAATCGGGCGGCGGCACCCTCCACGGTCTCCCGAGGATTCAAGAGCGGGACCAGCAATGCCTTCTTCTCTGGGACGGGATTCCGGAATCCGATCAGCAACGAATCCCCGGTCCCGACCGCCAGGGCTTCGATATTGAGGCCGCCAGCCGCCTCGCCGCTGCGCTCCGCAGCCCGCGCGAGTTGAAACCGTGCCAACTCCGGAGCCGCGACCATCGCGGTGATCAGCCCGCGAAAGGGCCGCCCGAAGGCCTCCAGACGGGCCGCGGCGCCTTCGCCGCGAATGCGCGTCGCGAAAAGGACGTGCCGCGTCGGTCGGGGCTTGCCATCGCTGTTCCGCGAATGCGACCCCGCCCAGAAGATCAGATCGCCGAGGCGCGCCGCCCCCTCGAGATCAGCTTCTGTCTTTCCTGGGGCTCCCGGTGGAACCACCGGCGCCCCGACCGTGGCAACGGGCAAACCTCCAACGTCCCGCCGGTACAGCCGCAGGACGTTTTCCTCATCACTGGCGATCGCGAAGAGGTCGTCGTTCAGGACCGCGGCGGCGGAGGCATCGCAACAACCATGATAGGTGCGAGACGCCTCAGCAGCGGCGGCGGAGCGAAACCCTATGCCCGCCAAAGCGACGGCAACCATCCAAACCCGGAGACGGGAGGCGAGAGTCATTCTGCAAGATAGACCCGAGTGAACCCGAAGCACTTCAGAGTTCCTTTTCCAGAAACGCGTACGCCTCCTCCCGAACTTCCCTCGGGAACCGATGGGCCGATTCCGGGTGCAGAAATCTCAGTCGCGCCGACGCCTTCCACAGCGCATAGACCGGACGGACGGCGGCTTCGATGGAGGCGACGCTCTGCCAGCGGAAGTTGGCGTCCCCCTTGGGGGCGCTCGCAAAAAACGCCCGCGGCGCCAGCGACGCAATGAGTTCGTGGAAGTCGAACGGGATCTCCGCGGGCCGGCCCCGGTAGTTCTCAAATCTCGGCAGATACCGCTCCTGGATCCAACCGGAGAGGTTCCCTCTCATGTAGTGGGAATAGGAATCGAAGCCACAACTTGTCACCACTGCCGCCACGCGCCGATCCATCACCGCCGTGTAGATCGCATTGTGACCGCCCAGTGAATGGCCGATCGCCGCAAATCCACCGCGTCGCACAAACGGCAACGACTCGAGCAAATCCAGGCCTCGGACATTGTCCCACACGGCCTTCATCGTTCCGCTCTCGTATCCGAGGGCTTTTAGGTCGGGGGCGTAATCGGCCAGCAGGGGGTACGCCGGCGCCAGGCAGACATAACCTCGGTGCGCCAGTTCCACCGCGTACTCGTCGTCGGGACTCTTCCCCAATCCGACCACGACCTTCCTTCCCGCCGCGTGGGTCTGGTGGAGGCAC
>JBBQIU010000178.1:0-6288 GCA_038325245.1 Verrucomicrobiota bacterium | reverse complement strand
TGGATTTCGCCGAGCGCTATCGCAACCTCCCGTTCATCGGCGTCCTGAAGTCCGAGATTTTTCTCGCGGCAGAAGTGGCAGGTCCCGCGGTCCGATCCGCACGAACGTCATGACTGTTTCGGTGCGTTACTGGTCGTGGTTCAAGGATCTCGCGGGGTTGGAACGTGAGGTATTTGAATTGGATCCGGGCCTGGCTTTGGGGGATCTGCTGGCACAGGTGCGCGGGCGCCATCCGAAGTTTGAGCAGGTTCGAAAGTCGACTCTGGTCGCGGTGGGTTTGGAATATCAAGGCGCTGAACACCGGCTCCAGGACGGGGATGAAGTATCGCTTTTCCCGCCCGTGCAGGGCGGCTGAACTCCCGACGACGACGCATGCGACGCGAACTTCAACTGGTGCGTGAGCCGTTGGATGAGGATTCCCTCAGGCGGGGCTGGATCCCCTCCGCCGGGTCTGGGGCGGTGCTTCAATTCCTCGGAATCGTGCGAGGACGCGAGGGAGACGGCGCCATCGAGGCGCTGGAGTACGAGGCGTTCGAACCGATGGCCGAACATCAGTTCCAGAAGCTGTTTGACGGTGTCGAGATGCGTTGGCCGACAGTGGAGGCCGTGAGGTTGGTACACCGGTTGGGCGTGGTGTCCGTCGGCGAGGCTTCCTTGTGGGTGGAGGTCGTGTCCCCGCACCGGGCTGAAGCCTTCGCCGCATGCCAGTGGTTGATCGATGCGATGAAGCAGGTCGTGCCGATCTGGAAACGGGCCCTCCCGGCGCCGGAACGCTAACGCCCCTCAGTCGGGACGATTTCGTTCCGGCTGTGTTCGTGACGGTGCGATGAATTCCTTGTGCGCGAAACGCATGAGGGCATCGACGCTCATGAGAAGGCGACCACGGCGCCGGGCCTCCCCTGAGCCGGCACCCAGGTTGATGGGGCGGGCCATGACTTCTGAATAGCGGTGAATCAGGGGGTGGTGCCGTTCCGTATTTCCCAGGGATTCGAGTTCCGATTCGACCTGCGCGACCAGCCGGCGCGCATGGCGGATGCGCCGATGGGCTGCAGACAGGCCGAGGGAACCCTCCGCTACCCGGGTGAGGATGTGGCATTCGAATTCACGGCACCGCGAGGGGCGGTCGGCGTAGATCCGGCAGTGGGATCCGTCGAAGGCGAGGCAGGGTTGGTTGAGGCACGTCGTGGCGCCTTTTCTTGCGAGGGCGGAGCCGAGCCCGAGCTTGCGAAGGCGTGCGGGGTCGTCGGATTTGCGAAGTCGGAGATCCTCGAAGAGCACGCCATTGCAACAAAGACCGCACGTGGGGCAGAGCGAGTCGATGGTGGCAGGGGTCATGGGGATGGAGACGGAGGTCGTGTGGCAGGTAGCTCTGCCTGGGGCCTCGGTCGGGGGCGAGGATGCGCCTGCCGAAAGGAGGCGGGTGGCTATTCGTGTCGGAGGGCGTCGATGGGGTCGAGACGGGCGGCGGCGCGGGCGGGATAGAGGCCGAAGACGATTCCGACGGCGCCGGAAATGCCGAAGGCAAGAACGACGGACCAGACGGTGACGATGGTCTTCATATCCGACAGTTGGGACACGACGAACGGGGTGATGACGCCGGCGACGACGCCGATCAGGCCGCCGCCGACGGAGAGGACGACGGTTTCGACGAGGAATTGACGGGTGATATCGCGGCGTTTGGCGCCGAGGGCACGGCGGACACCGATCTCGCGGGTTCGTTCGGTGACGTTGGCGAGCATTATGTTCATGATGCCGATGCCGCCGACGAGGAGGGAGATGGCGGCGATGGAACCGAGGACGATGTTGAAGATGCGCTTGGTCTGTTCGGCCTGACGGAGGAGTTGGAGGGGGACGAGGATCTCGAAATCGTTCTGATCGTGGAAGTGGTCGAGGAGCGAACGGATCTGGGGGTCTGCGGTTTCGACCGCGGAAGTGTCGCGCATCTGGACGGTGACTTGATGGAGTTGGACTTCTTCGGCCTCGAAACTGCCGGCGGAACGGCGGATGAGGACCTCACCGAAGCGGGTGCGGGAGGTGGAGAGGGGGATATAGACGTTGTTGTCGAGGGGTTGGCCTTCCATCTTGCCGGACTGGCTGCGCTGTTCGGGCTGGCTGCGTTCCTGGACGATTCCGACGACGCGGTAGTAGAACGTGTCGATCTTGATGGAGTGTTCGAGGGGATCGTCGGTTGGGAAGAGGCGTTGGGCGAGGCCGGTGGTGATGACGCAGACGTTGTCCTTGTGCTGCTCATCCATGTAGCAGAGGAACCGGCCGCGAAGGACGGCGGCGCCGGCGACGTCGGCGTAGGAGGGGAGGGTGCCGATGACCTGGCAGGGGAATTCGTTCCGGGCGAAGCGGACGTTCTCGCGGATAATGCGCATGGGCAGGACGCGAAGGACTCCGGGGATGGTGGTCTGGAGGCGAGCGCCGTCGAGATAGGTCAGGCCGTATTTGAGCTGGCTGCCGCGCTGGCCGCCGCCCTGGGCGCGGGCCTGTTCCGCGGGTTTGACGCTGCGGAGGAGGATGTTGTTGCTGCCGAGCTTTTTGATGGCTTCCTGGGCCTCGTAGGAAGCGCCCTCCCCGATCGCGAGCATGGCGATGACGGAGCAGACGCCAAAGATGATGCCGAGCATGGTCAGCGCGGACCGCAGCTTGTGGAGCATCAGGCTCTTGATGCCCAGGCGGATGGTGCTGGCGAGCTGGAAGCTGATCATTGCGGGACGGGCGGCGGGCGGTTGACGACCTCCCGGTCGATGAGGCCGTCCTTCATGTGGACGACGCGATGGGCGCGGAGGGCGACGCGTTCGTCGTGGGTGACGAGAACGATGGTCTTTCCGCCGGCATTGAGACGGTCGATGAGATCGAGCACCTCGGTGCCGGTGCGGGAGTCGAGGTTTCCGGTGGGCTCATCGGCGAGGATCATGAGGGGGTCGTTGACGAGCGACCGCGCGATGGCGACGCGTTGCTGCTGTCCGCCGGAGAGTTGGTTGGGACGGTGTCCGAGGCGGTCGCCGAGGCCGACGAGGCGAGCGAGGTCGACGCAGCGTTGGTGGAACAGCCGGACATCCCGGCCCTGGTAGAGTAGAGGAACCTGAATGTTTTCGATGACGGTGAGCTGGGCGATGAGGTTGTAGGACTGGAAGATGAAACCGATCTTGAGCCCACGCGCCTCGGACAACTGGTCGTCGGGCATGCGAGAGACATCGTCTCCGCCGAGCCAGTAACTGCCGGACGAAGGGCGGTCAAGGCAGCCGAGGATGTTGAGCATGGTCGACTTTCCGGAGCCGGAGGGACCCATGATCGCGATGTAGGTTCCGGGGTCGACGTGGAGGTGGACACCGCGGAGGGCAAGGACGTCCGCCTCGCCGCCGAGGGCGTAGCGTTTTTCGACGCCTTCGATGCGGATGATGGCGGACTCGGCAGGCATGTCGGAGC
The DNA here is from genome assembly GCA_038325245.1 of Verrucomicrobiota bacterium. GTDB lineage: Bacteria > Verrucomicrobiota > Verrucomicrobiia > Limisphaerales > CAIMTB01 > CAIMTB01. Next base: position 2,853 of record JBBQIU010000178.1, on the reverse strand, counting down.
GGCGAGGGATCTGAGATCTATTCGGGGGGACGGCTGGGTCTGCCGCCCTCGGGGTTGCCGTTGCCGGCGCCATCCGAGCGGTTGCCACTCCGATTGCCGCCACCGGCACCTGGGGTGCCCTCGCCGCCGCCGCGGGCACGGTCGCCGCGATTGGTTCGGGAACCGCCGAACTGCTGGCGCATGGCGGCGCGTTCTTCGTCGCTGAGCTGGCCGTCGCCGTCGGTGTCGAAGCGCTTCATCATTTCCTCCGGGTTGAAGCCGCCGCGTCCGGCGGGGCCGCCGGGACCCCTGGGTGGGGCCTGGGAACCGACCGCGCCGGCGAGGGGCGGGTTGTCGGTGGCGGCGAGGGCGGCGGCGGGAAGGAGGCCGTCGCGACCGCCTGGTCCCCGACCGGGGCCAGAGTCGGACGACGTGGTGGAGATCGGTGCACCGTCGCGTGTTGACCCGGGACTGTTCGACGGGAGGGGGAGATTGGGGGCGCGAACGCCGTTGGTCTTGAGTTTGGCCCTTTCGTTCTCGGTGAGGACGCCGCCTTCGAGGTCCTTCTCCTGGGTATCGAACGGCGGCGCGAGGAGGACGCGTTCGCCCTCCGTCAATCCGGAGGTGATCTGGATGTACTTGGTGTTGTACATGCCGACCTCGACTGGGCGTGGTTCGGAGGTGTTGCCTTTGGCCACGTAGACGACCTGACTTCCGCGGGCGGTGGTGACGGCCTGGATGGGGACGGAGAGGACGTCGGCGATGTTGGTGATGATGATTTCGGCCTTGGCGGAGACGCCGGGTTTGACGTCAGGGAGGGCGTCGGTGATGTGGACTTCGGTGTTGTAGACCTTGAGATTGGGATTGCCCCAGCGGGCCTGGGAATCGGGGAGGAGTGCGACCTTGGCGACGACGCCGGAGAAGCGTTGATCCGGCATGGAATCGAGGATGACGAAGGCAGTGAGGCCTGGAGAGACCATGTTCACGTAGGATTCGTGGACCTTGACGGTGACCTTCATGCGGGACACGTCAGGGAGCTTGATCAGTTCCTGGCGGTTGCGGACGGTGGCGCCCTCTTCGATGAGGGATTCGCTCGAGAACCGGTTTTCGGAGACGTTGTAGACGACGAGGCCGTCCTGGGGCGCGTAGATCTTGGTGCCGTCGAGATTCTTGCGATCCCGGTCGAGCTTCCGCTGGTTGAGCGTAAGGGTGTTCGACTGGGTGAGGAGATCGGCGACGTATTGGGCGACGCGGCGTTCGCTTTGGGCGATGACACGTTCGAGCTCCTTCCCGGCCTCTTCGACGTCGGATGTTAACAAGGTCATCTGCTTCTTGTGATCGAACTCCTTGAGCATCCACATCTGGTTCCTGGCGATAGTGACGGAGTTGCTGTTGCCGAGGACGGCGAGGCCATCGCCGTCGACCTTTTGCTTGGTCTCGTATCCCTTGGCATTAAGTTGGACGGTGTTGATGTAGGTGTCGAGGTTGACGGAGAGCTGGGACTGGGCCTGGACGAGTTTGTTGCTGGCCTCGATGAGGTCGACGAGGCTCTGGCCTTCGACAAATTTCTGCAGGTCAAGCTTGGCAAAGTCCGACTTGAGCTTGGCGGCGCGGATGTCGCTGTTGGTGGTGCTGCGTTGGATGTCGAGTTGGGCTTCCGCCTGGACGAGGGCGAATTGTGCTTTCTCGAAGGCAATTTGCTGTTGATTGACCTGGTCCTGGGCCTGGGCGGAGTCGAGTTCGATCAGCAGGTTGCTCTTCTTCACGTAGGAGCCTTCCGGGACGATGAAGATGATGCGGGCAGTGCCTTCGACCTCGCTGCGGACGCTGACTTCGCTGACGGCGGCGAGCGTGCCGCCTTCGACAATGGAAACGGTGAAATCGCCGCGGCGAACTTCAAAAAAGGCGGTATCGGCCTGGGCGGGGCGTGGGCGGAAGATCCAGCTCAGGAGGATGAGGCCGACAACGGCGACCGCGGCGAGGACGATGGGACGGCGGTAGATAGGTGGGTCGTCCTGGGGGAGCGTGCCCGGTGGGGTCGGCTTCATGGCAGTGGGTCTAGGAAACGGTCAGGGGGAATGAGTTCGTTGTCGGGCATCTGGAGCGGGCCGGGCCCCCGCATTTCTGGGGTGAGACGGGCCGCGAGGGGATCCTCTAGCCAGAACCGGGGCTGGTCGGTGGAGAGGATCCCGAGATCGAGGAGCAGTTGAAGGCGGGCCTGTTGGTAGGCGGTGATGGTCTGGGTGAGGCCGTTCTTGCTGATGATCAGCTGATCGAGGGCCTCTCGGACATCGCGGACCTGGACCCTTCCGGCGGCGTAGAGCATGTCGTTCATCTCCACACGGCGCTCGGCGACCTCCAGGGAGGCGAGGGCGTTAATGTAGTTCAGGCGCCGTTGTTCGAGGGTGCGGAGACCCTCCTCGATCCGGTCCTTGAAGGTGTCGAGAGTGAAGCCGAGGGACCGGATGGACGATTCGAAGGAGACAATCGAGGCGCGGTAGGTGTTGCGTTCGCGGAGCCGATCCAAGGGCAGGTCGAGCGAGATGCCGGCGGAATAACGCACCTGGTCCAGATCAAAGTTGGCGTAGTCGTACTGGTTCTCCGATTGGAGCGTGGCGCTGCCAGAAAGGAGGAGGCCTGGTTTGAGGGCGTCGGCGGCGAGGCGGACCTTTCGCTTGGTGTCCTCGAAGCGGTCGATGGCGTTGAGGATGTCCATGTGCTGATCCACCGCCATGCGGAAGCCGGCATTCCGCTCGATGTCGACGGGGATCAGTCCGGTCTGAACCATTTCCTCGAGGTCGGCGTCGGCGAGGTGAAGTTGCTCACTGACGGGAAGGCCGAGCCGGAGTTTGAATGAGGCGAGACTGCTCAGGT
>JBBQIU010000177.1:0-6288 GCA_038325245.1 Verrucomicrobiota bacterium | reverse complement strand
CGTGACCACGATCCCGCCGGGGGTTGTTAGCGGATGGAAATAGCACGCGCTCGCCACGGAGATTCCACTTCCGAACGGTTGGGTGAGCTGATAACCGCAAAGTTCACGAGCCCCATAGCGGACAGACACCTTGTCCGGGGTCTTGGAAACCGTCATCTCCGGGGGCTTGGAACTCTCGGCCGCCCGGCTGGCTCCACCCCCAAGACCGGCGGCCAGCGCGAGTGTCCGAGCCAGAAAACTCCGTCGGGTCGGCCGATCTTTGTAGCTCTGGATCTCGCTTCGTCCGTGCATGCCCAAGGGTTACGGGCGTCCGTTCCAGACCGCAACTAGTCCCTTTGAAGGGTCGACAACGCCCCCACTCAGCCGTACCGCCGCGTCAACCGCCACGAATCAAACGCCAACCGTTGTTCGCTGGTCATCGCCCCGAAATCCGGAGAACCGTTCGCCCGCTGGGGCCATCCCTTCCCCGACCCGGTGTCTCCTTGAGCCGCCGCCCCGGAATCCCGCTTAGACGAGGCCGTGGGCGTTGTCGCAGCCGCGAACGATGTTTTCGCCAGGGGATTGCCCCGTATTTCGGCCGTCGCCCGGCGCGCCGGCGCACCATCGTAGCTCATCGCCTGATCGGTCGGCTTGAGATCCTCTTCCAGACTCCGGTGGGGCCGGATTCCCTTGCCTTGCAACACGCCATGGTACGCCCGAACCGCCTCATCCGGCGCCAGCTTCCCGTCGGTGATCAAACGCAGCATTTCCACGAAGGCGAGCTGATGCTCCGCATTGTTGATCTTCCGGCCGAACAACGCCACGCGTGCCCCGTGTTTTTGCGCATCGTGGATCAGCCGGAAGGCATCATAGGTCGTCCCCGCGCTGCCTCCCAGAATCCCCACCACAAGATTCGGATCGTACTGGGCCAGTTCCTCCATCGCCCTCGGACCGTGATAGACGATTTTCAGGAACGTCGGACGCCCCGATTCAGGAACACCCGCCAGCGTCCGGAGAATCGTGTCGTTGATGAACTCGCCCAGCTTCTCCGGCGGAATGCCGCTGTCGACGTTCGGGTCAAACACCTCAAGGAAGTGCCGGAATTTTTTCCGTTCAGCCTCCTCGCGAAACTCCTTGTACCAGAGCAGCGCCTCGCGGTCCTGCTCGAGTTCATTTACGAAAGTCACCGAGTACAGCCCCAGATTGGCCCCCGGAAATCCCTCCGCCGTCCGGTCACACTCCACTTCGCCGCATTGGATGTGGTCGATGGTGGCGCTTCGGAACGGTTGCGACGGCTCCCGCGTATAACAACCGTGCCGCGCCGCCCAGACGTCCGTCGTGTCGTTGGCCCGCGCCGCCGGCGTGACGCGCGAACCGTCGAACAGCCCCTCCTTGATGCTCAACTGCTCGTTGACGTACGCCGACATCAGCATGATGTCGACGATGCCCTGTTCAACGACCTCCCGGATGATGTCCAGAAACTCGGGGAGGTTCCGATACCCGAACTCGTCGCGGGACCAGACCTCCGGCGAAAACTGCACCGGCCGCGCGCCGCGACACGCCAGGTAACTCCTCGGTCCGGGAGCGCGTACACCAAAGGCCATGTCGGCATCCTTCGCGTCCGCGAGGATGAACGACCTCGAACGCGGATCGGATCGGATCTCGGCCAGTTTGACGTCGAGCGACTTGTTCATCGCTTCTGCAGAAGAAGCTGCTCCGTGACCGCCTTCACCACCGCCTCCGCCTCCGGGTCCAGTCCCGCCGATGGCGGTTCGGCCCGCGGCGGGATGGCACACATCACGCCGGGACGCCAATCCGCGTTGTCGCACAATTCGCATTCCTTGAGGCCATGCCGCGGATCGGGAATCCCCAGGCTCTGCTTGATCTTCAACAAGTCCTGCAATTGCCCGGGTGTCATCGTTTTCGGCGGATGGCCCAGTTGGGCGGAAACCAGGACGGTCCGGCAATACGCCTCCAGAATCTCCATCTTGAAGTAGGCGTCCTCCACGTCGTTATGGCTCCAGGTCACCACACCATGGTTCGCCATGAGGATGGTGTTGTGCTTGTCCACAAGATCGGCCACGAGCTTGCCCATCTCCGGGGTGCCGGGTGTCCGGTACGGCGCGATGGCCACGGAAGAGAACACCTCGTACTCCGGGATCATACAGGTCGGTGGCTCCACACCGGCAACGGCGAACCCGGTCGAGTACGGCGGATGACAATGCACCGTCGCCTTGGCCCGCGGCTGCCTCTTCATGATCTGCAGGTGCATCAGGATCTCGCTCGTCCGCTTCTTGATCCCGGCCTTCTGGTTTCCCTCCAAGTCGACCAGGCACATGTCGCTGGGCTTCATGAAGCCCTTGCTCACCAGCGTCGGCGTGCACAACGCCAGATCCTCGGCGACGCGAATGGCGATGTTGCCCCCGTTGCCATCCACGTAAGCGCGCTGCCAGAGACGCCGCCCGATCTCGCAGATTTGCTCCTTCAACACCTGCATCTGCGCTGAGTTGAAGAAGGCCTCCAGTTCGGCCGCGGAACTCGACGCCGACACCGAACGCGCGAACACCGAGGCCGAGGCGCTGGATGGGTTCACCGGCGAGGCCGGACCGGACGTCCGCTTGGCCGTGTGCTCGCGCAGAACATCCTTCGCCGAAGGCGTCAGCAACGCGTCGGCAGGCAGACGGTTGGGGTCGTCGCCCCGGGCGATGAGTGCTTCGAGGTCCTTCGCGGTAATGACGGTAGCCATGGTACTTCGTTGGGTTCGGATACGGTTGTTGGCCTCAGCGCGGATGATGAAAAACGTGGTCGACGAGAGCCACATTGATGGCATCGATGGGCGGCGCGACCGGGAACGGCTGGGCCGCTTCGCGCCCCTCCACGAACCCGATCGTGTCGCCGACGCCTCCCCCGAGGCTGTCATAGACGACCAGGCTCGGCTCGGTCGTGAGGCCCGGGGGTGCCGTGTTTCCCTGCGGAAAATGCTCACGATTGAAGGGGTTCACGACCAGCCAGCGCGCACCCTCAAGCCCCGCAACGGTGCGGCTTAAGGTGACCCGTCCAATGACCTGGCCCAGTCTCACGCGGCATCCTCCAGGGCAGTGGTTCCAGGGGTGACCTCGTCCACGATCCCGATGAGGATCCAACGCACCGGGCTTTGCTCGTCACCGACGGCTTTTCGCGCTGCCGCCCCGTCGCTGGAAATCAAAACGCGCTCGTGCATCCCGGCCCCGAGGCCGTCGATCGCCACCTGAGGCACGCCCTCCGGCTTCCCTTCCCGCCCGATCGGCTGGCAAATCACGAGCCGCCACCCCTCGAAGCTTGGATGCTTCCGGGTGGCGGTCAGGTAGCCTTCGACACGGGCAAGATACATGGATCGTTAAATGCGGCTGGCGGGTTCGTTCGCGACTCAAAAAATCCGGAGTTTATCCACCATCACGCAGCGGCGCACGCGGGTGAACGTGCGTGGATTGCAGATGCCCTCGCCGGTCGTGGTGGCGATTGAAAAGTTGCCGTAACCTTCGCCCCCGTTCCCCAGCCCGGCGAGGCTCGAGCCGTTCTTCACGAAGAGCGTCGTTTCCAGCGCGCGCGCCATCGCCGTCATGTTCGAGACGTCGTGCGAATGAATGATCGCCGAATGCTTGTAGCCGTGCTCCGCCTTCTTCGCGAGCGCGATACCCTCCTCCACGGTCTTCACCCGGACGATCGGCAGGAACGGCATCATCTGCTCTTCCTCCACGAAAAGGTGATCCGCCGACGTCTCGGCGATGAGGATCTGGGTGCCCGGCGGAATCGAAGCCCCGGCCGCCTTGGCCAGGGTCGCCGGATCGCGGCCGATCAGGTCGCGGTTCACGACGGGATGCGGGCAACCGGCGCCCTGCCCTGCCGGGAAGACGAAGGCCACCTTGGCCAGCGACTCGACCTGTGGAGCCGTCAACCGGTACGCCCCGTTCTTCTCCAGCGTCGCCATGAACTTGTCGAAGAAGGGTTCCAGGACATAGACCTCCTTCTCGCCGATGCAGAGAAGATTGTTGTCGTAGGCCCCGCCGTAGATCACGCACTTCGCCGCGTTGGTCAGGCAACTCGTGCCGTCGACCAGCACCGGCGGGTTTCCGGGCCCGGCGCACACCGCGCGCTTGCCGCTCGCCATCGCCGCCTTCACCACACCCGGGCCGCCCGTGACGCAAAGGAGCTTCACGTGCTCGTTCCTCCCGATGGCGGCAAACGACTCCATGGTCGGAGGCTCGACGATGCACGCCAGATTCTCGATCGCCAGCTCGCGGTAGATCGCCTCGTTAAAGACACGAATGGCCATCACGGCGCACTTGTACGCCCCCGGATGGGCGTTGAAGACGGCTGAATTGCCGGCCGCCGCCAGGCTGATGATGTTGCACGCCATCGTCGGAATCGAATGGGTGCTCGGCGTCACCGCCCCCACGACCCCGAACGGAGCGTATTCCTCCAGGGTGATGCCGTGATCGCCGCTCAGACCGTACGGTTGGAGAAACTCCACGCCCGGAATGCCCCGCTGCGCCTTCAGCTTCTCAATCTTGTGGTCCAGACGACCAATCTTCGTTTCCTCCAGTTCGATCCGCCCCCATTCCGACGCGTTCGTCTCGCAAAGGCGCTTAACGATCTCAATCACCTTCACCCGTCCAGCGACTCCCTTTTCGGAAAGCTGCTGGAAGGCCTCGTGAGCCGCGCCACAGGCTTCGTCGGCATCCGAGAAGACCCCGTACTTGCCGCGGAACCCGGTTCGAGCCACGCCCCCTGCGCGTCCGCTTCCTGCGGGCATAGCACAGGCCGCCCCCGATCCCGACATCGGTGCAGCGGACTTGCTTCCTTGTCCCAGCCGCGCGAGGACCTCCGCAACCACGTCGCGGATCAATGTTTCATTCACTTGAGAACTCATCGTTGGCTCAATGCTTTCGGGTTCCGATCGGAACCCCTTTTGTCAACTCACCACGACCGCTTCAATTGCCACCCCACTCCACTCCCATCCACTACGTTCCAATGCCCCCGCGGAACCCGCCCGTCACGGCGTCTGGCCCGAGTAAACCTGGCGCCCCAGTACGTCCACCGAATCGACAATCCCAATGATCACCGCGTCGACCGGCGCCTCCCGCATCCCCGGCGCCAGGCGGGCGCTGCTCCCCTGACAGAAGAGCACCATCTCCCCCAGACCGGCTCCGAGACTGTCGACCGCCACGACGGTGTTCGCGCCGCCCTTGAACCGGGTCGGATCTTTCTCGTCCACGAGCTGGGGCCGGAGGAGCAGGAGTTTCCTGCCGCTCATCGCGGGGTCCTTCTTCGTGGCGACGACCGAACCTTCTACCCGGGCAAGGAACATGGCGGATCGTGATACGTAGGGAGTTGAAGTCCCGGAATCGTTTCGAGCGCCGGCTCAGGCGCCCCCTTTAGGGCGACCGATCCCGCGTTCGAATACCGGATCACTTTCGCTTCGGCAAAACGAGTTCGGTGTCCGAGTGGGGCCGCGCGATCACGTGAACGCTCACCAGTTCCCCCTTGATCGCCTTCACGGCCTGGGCGCCGGCGTCGGTCGCGGCCTTCACGGCCGCCACATCGCCAACCACCATCGCCGTACACAGGGCGTTGCCCACCTGCGTCATGGGGCCCGCCAGTTCGACGTTCGCCGCCTTCAGCATCGCGTCCGTCGCCTCCACAAGGGCCACGAGCCCCCGGGTTTCAATGAGTCCAATTGCTTCTTGAGCCATATAATTCTCCAGCTTCGGTTTTCCGTGTTCCGTTCAAATCCAATTCAATTCCATCCAGCCCGCTCCCGTTTCGCTCTGATCCGCCCGAGGATCGCCCCGGAAATCATCCGCTTCCCGCGGACGCCGCATCAAGGTGGCGCTTGACCTCCCGAGCCACGACCAGTTCTTCGTTCGTCGGAATCACCATCAACTTCACCTTCGACGATGTCGTGCTGAAAATCCCCTCCTGCGCCCGCAGCGCGATGTTCGCCACGGGTTCGACCTGAATTCCAAGACCGTCGAGCCCGGCGCAAATCGCCGCACGCAGATCAGACTGGTTCTCCCCGATGCCCGCCGTGAACACCAGCGCGTCCGCCCCGTTCAGATCCACCAGGTACGCCCCAATCCAGCGACGGGTCTCATGGACGAAGAAATCCAGCGCCATTCGCGCGCGCGCGTCCCCGTTCATCTCCGCAATAGCGATCAGAAGATCGACGAGCGCAGCTTTCCCTCGCCGGCCATCGACTTCGTCTCGGCGTACTACGTGATGCGCAGCTTCCCTGCCGATACCAACGGCTGCGCGCTGCTCTACGCCAAC
>JBBQIU010000176.1:0-6289 GCA_038325245.1 Verrucomicrobiota bacterium | reverse complement strand
CTGAAGGTCCCGATGATTGAATCTGAACGCCCTCTTTCATACCCGTGAGCGGCCGCCTCACTCCCAGATCAGCTCCGTCGCCCTCCACAGATACCACGCCGCCGCGCTCCGATGCGGCCGCCAGCGCTCACCAAATTCCAGCAACTCCCTCGGCTTCGGCATCGACTCCCGCCCGTACGCTAATCGGAAGCCGTTCCGCACCCCGAAATCATCCACCGGCAAGACATCCGGGCGCCCCAACTGGAAGATCAGCAGCATCTCCACCGTCCAACGCCCAACACCGCGCGCCTCCGTCAAACGCTCCACAAGTTCGTCGTCGGTGAGTCGGCCAATCTGACGCGGGGTCGGAATCGCACCCGAAATCGCCTTGGCCGCGATGTCCCGGATGGCGGCCACCTTCGCCCCCGAGAATCCGCAGGCCCTGAGCCGTTCATCCTCCAGACCCGCCAGATCCTCCGGTTGCGGAAACCGCTTGCCGGGAAACAGGGCGATGAACCGGCCCAGGATCGTCTCCGCCGCCTTGCCATTGAGCTGCTGATTGGCCACCGCCCTTACCAGCGATTGGAACGGCGTCCGCCGCTTGTCCGGTCTGAGAACGAATGGCCCGGCACGCCGGATCAGTTTTCGCATCACCGGATCGACCCGCCCCAAATGCGCCAGAATCTCCGCACTCATTTCGCCGGGGACCCTACCGGACATTCCCCGGACGGGCACGCACGGTCGCGATTGGCACCCTCGCATGAAACGCTTTTCATCTCGCCTTAACGATCGATTCATTCCAGCTCATTAGAGTCGTCCGCGTCACACTTCGCTCCATGCCGAGACGAATTGCACGACGCCCCCATGACACGCTGGCTCCTCCTCATCCTGACGCTCGCGACCCTCGCCCGGGGACCTGGCCTCGCCGTCGCCCAGATCACTGAAACGATCCTCGACGTCGAGAACGCCAACGACACCGGGTACGTCATCGACTCCGATGCCGCCAATCCCGGCGCCGCCTGGGATCGCGATACCCTTGAAGTCGTCAGCCGGGTCCGCTCGTCCAGCAATGCCGCAGGAACACAGAATGCCAGTTACACGCTCTATTACCGGCTTCTCGACCCCGAAGGCCAACCCCATCCCCTCTACAACGCCGGAGGCGTCACCACGAACTCCGGCTATACCCACACCGTCTCCGTCGACCTCTTCCTGAACGGCCGGACGGCCCTCACCCGTACCAACACGGCGCGTCTGCGCCCCTTCACCCGGCTCAGTCCCCACCAGCCTTACACGATCGAACTCCAAGTCCGGAAGAACCCCTTCCTGACCTCCGATACGGCGACGGATTCGCCCCGCACCTATTACCATTTTCGCAATCAAAGCAGCGGCGACGTCTTCTTCAACGTCATCGCCACGGCCGATTCCGCCACCGTCTCCCGCGCCTACGCAGTCCGCACCGCTCCCACCAAGGACGCCTTCCGGGTGGACGTCGGCGCCACGCTGCGGCGCTATGACAACTTTACTGGGTCGCATCTCCCCGCCGATGACGTCTCGGTCCGGTTTACGTGGGAACTGCGGGACGCCGAATCGGACGCCGTCATCCCACTGGCTTCGACTTCTAGCAACGTTGTCGTCTCCCTCTTTAAGTACGACCCGCCTCCCCCAAACAATCCCCGTCAGCCTCGGGTCCAATCCCTCTCGCGAACGCTCCTTATCGAGCCCGCGGATGGAGCCCAACTGGACCCGGTGAACCGCACCTACCGTGTGCACGTCACCATCGCCCACCGTGACCAGCCGGCCGGGCCTATTTTCACGACGGGAAACACAGTATCGACGCCGGGCACACGCTTCCTCCATTTCAATGGCGCCTTGCTCTTCGGCGCCTTGGAGACCGGGTACACCAGTATCGACAACGACCCGGGCGTCATCAGCGTGTCGGCCGGATCCCACGTCAACACACGCCTCGGCGTGGATGCCCTCAGCGGCTTCGTCGTAGCCAATCCCGCCCTCGTTTTCGGCACCGGCGCCGATCTCGCCGTCCGCCTCCTTCCCAACGGAAATGCCGAACTCTCGTCCGGTGCCGTTCAGGTCAATGCAGTGCCCCAGTCCTTCGAATTCTCCCAGGTTCGCGTTCAACTCGTGCCCCCGCTCGAACTCGACCCCGACGGCCTGAAAGGATCCCTTCGCGTCTTCATGCCCACGGGCTCGGGGTATCGCTTCGATACCACGGGACATTTCCTGAGGTCTTCCATTCTCTTCCCCGATGTCCTCCTGGGCGCGAACCTCCGTCCGACCGCCAACTCCCTCGTCTACGTTCCCGCGGGCGGTCTCTTCGTCGCCGAGGATACCCGGCCGTGTTGGTTCCCGGCCTCACGCCTGACGTGGGAGATCGGCGCCGGCCGGTTCCGGGTCCAACATCCGTCCGACGCCATTCTTCCCGTTCGCCGGGACGAGTACGCGGCCCTCGCCGCCGCAGCCCCCACGCTCGCGTCGCCCAGTCTCGCCCTCAAACGTTCCAACGACCGCGTCCACGACGCCGCAACCACTGCCACCGGCGTCCTGATCACCGCCGACGCGAGCGGCCATGCGGTTCTCACCGCGGACGTCACCCTGGGCAAGGGCGACTTCCGCACCCATTTCCCCTGGGACACCCATGTCCAATGGAACGGCGGCGGTCAGAACGAAATCATTCTGGACGACACGGCGGGTTCATCCCGTCTCGAAGGGGTCGAGGTCCTTTCCGTCACCTACTCACGAGGATGTGTCGGGGACGATTGCCCCGGTGATCCCGCGCCGGTTTCGCCGGAATTCGAGCCGGCGAATGCGGAGCTCCATTTCACCCCGGACGGAGGATTGGCCGCTGCCGGACAGCTCGCTGCACCCACCCGGGTTCAATGGGGCCGCCAACCCTCCGGCACGGCGTTCGCCCATGAGGCCTTCGCGTTTACGGAGGCCACATTCCACATGGCGGGAACTTTTCTCGGCGGAGCAGAATCGACCTTGGCACCCCACCTCCGGGCGGGAGCACTGCTCCTGTCCGGCGTCGTAGCTACCAACCCGCTCGCCCCCAATTCCCTCGAACGACGCGACAACCCCGGCACCCCCAACGATCTCCGCTATGAACTCGGCCTGGCCGACTTTGCCGGTCTGAATTTCCGCGCCTCAGCGGGCGGGGTCCATCAGGGCGCCTCCATCCTGGGCGGCACACCCACCGGTCCCTACCCTCTCAAGCCAAACTCCAAGTACTACGTTCGCTTCGCAGGCGTCAGCGGCGTCCACGATGCCGAGCCTAATGGATTTCCCGATTCCCTGACGATCTACAGCTACTCCTTCGGCTTCGAGACGTTCGGTTTCAACCTGCTCGACAATCAACTGCGCGAATCCCTCATCAACGGTCTCATCGACATCCCGTTCCCTTCCGATTTCGAGCTTCCATTCGATCATCTCCGACTGACGTGCCTGGGCGCCCTGGATGGCGCGGACCTCGCCGGCGGCCTAAGCCCCAAGTCGCTCTCGTACTGGAACGGCACCTTCACCCCGCACACCCTCGACTTTGCCCGGAATCCCGAAGACGCATGTGATCCGTCCTCGGGCCGCCTGGTGCTGGGCGTCGAAACCCGGATCGCCCACGTCCAGCAACCCCTGCTCGGGACGCTCGGGTTTCTTCCTGACGGCAATCTCATCTCCCGGGCGGACGGTCTCGCCAATGTCGATTCCCGCCTGAAACTCCCGTCCGTCGTCAACCTCAATGGCCCAACCAACGAGACCTATGCGGTCACCCCGTCCACGGGCGCCTATTTTAACGATCATCGGGCCGCCACCGACGCGCCGGTTGGCTGGGTCAATCTCGCCGCAAAAATCGACGTGCCGTTCTTCGAGGATCTCCTCACCCACATTCATACCAGCGCCAATGCCAACAACCCCGCCGCCTCGATTCAGGTGATGGGCGGCTGGCCCCGCCAGGACGGCGGCGGCGGCAACCACGGCTGGGTCGTAAACGGCTCCGAGCACTTCTTCAACAACGCCCTGTTCGACCCCTCCAATGATGGCTACCCCGCCGACGTCGCTCTCAACAATTACCGCGCCTCACCCACCGAACAGTTCCACCCCAGGGCGACCCGCTCGTGGCAGGAAGTCATCGACTTCTCTTTCCCCCTCACCTGGGTCTCGTCCACCCGCTCCTTTCGCTCCAGCGCCCCGGTCCTTGGCAATGTCATCGTTCTCACCACCGAACGTCAGATCGACTACCTCAGCGCCAAACACGCCGAACTCACCTTCGGCGCCCAGTTCGATCTCCTTCCCCAGGCGAACCTCGTCAACATCGCCCATTCCCTCGCGGACGAGACCGGCGTTTCCACCGCCATTGGCGAAGCCATCGGCTTCACCCAGCGCGATGAGATCGCCGCCGGCTTCGAACAACTCGACGAGCTTCTCAATTCCAACATGGAGACCTTCTTCGACCGGGTCTTCTCCCAGGTCGTCGACGACCCCATCGATGCCGTCTACGATTCGCTGGAACAACGGTTCGACGACGAGTTCGACTTCGACAACCCGCTTCAGTGGCTGAGCGTCCCCAACAATTTCTTTGCGAATCAATACCGTCCCCAGATCGAGGCCGCCCTCAAGGCGCTCCCCGGCGATCTCGACAAAGGCATGATCCATCAGTTGAGGGATCATCTGGGCACGGCCAACAAGGCCCTTGAACACATCGAGAAGGCCATCGGCAAGGTCCAGGATCACCGAACCAACATCGTCAAGGTCGTCCAGAAGCTCGGTGAGTTCTTCGCTTCGGATCACCAGGCCGCCCTCTCCGCCGACAAGGTCCGAACTCTCCTCGAGAAATCCGACGCCACCCTCATCGAAATCGAAGAGACGCTCGGCAAGCTGCGCGGGGTCGTCTCGAACATCCGCGATCACATGAACGACGTCGGGAACCTCCAGTTCCCCGGAGGTCTCGGCATCGAGATGAAGGAACTCTTCGATGACGCCGGCCCCGTCCTCGCCCAGGTGGCGAACACCGGCGCCAATGGCCTCCAGAACTTCCTCAACGACATCCCCTACAATGTCGATTCGCCCTTCACCAGTTACACCAGGGAGGAAATCCGCGACCTCGTCCGCCGCGAAGTGCTCGACGCTTTCCTCGCCTCGTCCGTCGCTGCCGACGTCCGCCAGGTCCTGAAGTATCGCCTCTACGAAAACGACGCCGCCGCCCGCGAAGCCCTCGACTCCGTGTTCGCCGAGGTCAATCGGCTCATCCGAGCGCTTCTCAAGACCGCGTCCTCCCAGCTCGCCGACAACTTCGAAGGCTTTCTCGATGATCTGGGTAGCAAGGTCGCCAGCGCCGAGGTCGAGGGCTACGCGCACATCAATGGCGATTCGCTGAAGGAACTCCGCCTCGACCTCAGCGCCCGCCTGGACGTGGTGAAACCGATGGAATTTGGCGCCTTCCTTCATATCAAGGAACTCGACTCCGATGGCACCGAGACCTGCAACAGCGACGCCGAGACCTACACCGAAGTGACACTCGGGGCGAAGGATGTCGAGATCGGCTGGTTCGGACCGGGGCTGAAGCTCAATGCGAGCCACAAAATGACCTTCGGCGAGAAGGTCTCACCCGTCGTCCGACGCCTTCGAGGCATGGCGGGAAGTATCCAGCTCAAGGGCAAACTCGATTTCCAAGCCGTCACGATCAACACCCTCGCCGCCGCCGCCGCATTCGGCGTCCAGGAGAACTACCTGTCCGGTGCGGCCGGCATGGAGATCAATGGCATCGACGTCACGGGAGGCGGCTTTTTTGGAAGCGCGTGCTCCCTCGAACCGATCGTGCTCTGGGACTCCAAGGCCGCCGGAACCCTCGGCGCCGGCCCGGTGGTCGGCTTCTACACCTACGCGGAGGGCTGGATCCCTCTGAACCAGATTCTCGGCATCCCAACATCCTGCCTCTTCGAACTGTCCGGTGGCATCGGCTACGGCTTTGGCATCATCGGGAACGGCCCAACTTTCATCGCCAAAATCAAGTACGGCCTTCAGGGGCGGGCCCTGTGCCTCGTCGACGTCAAAGGCGAGATCACCGGTGTCGCCTCGGTCGATCTATTCAATCCCGTCGAAGGTCTCGGCGATGGAGATTACCTCGACACCCTCGTCGACAACATCTTCGACAGCCTCACCGTCCGTGGTTTCGGCAAGGTGAGCGGCAGCCTCGGCCCGTGCCCGTTCTGCCTCGAGTACTCCAAGGAGATCGGATTCACCTTCAAGGACCGCAAATGGAAACTCCATTTCTAGCACCCCACTCCCTGAATCGTTCGTCTGT
>JBBQIU010000175.1:0-6326 GCA_038325245.1 Verrucomicrobiota bacterium | reverse complement strand
AGGCAGAAGGAGGGGTCCCGCGTCTACTTCCTTCTGAACCACCAGGCTGTTCCCATTCGTTTGCACCTGCTCAAGCCGATGCATGATTTCTTGACGGGCTCGATTGTCAGCGGAGCCTACGACCTGCCGCCGCACGGCGTGCTGGTACTTGATGAACACTCCGTCCGAGCCAACGCCGGTTCCGCCCAGACCGAAGCACCCGTCGCTTGAATCCCAAATCCGGGATCGGGTGCGACGCGGCGTTCTCACCGACTGGCGCCGGGTGGATCTTGAGCCGTGGGAGAAAGCCTGGGCGGATCGCGCCCGGCCGGCGGCGGGTCTGGTGACCGGTGTGCTGCAGGGCCTGCGGCTGGATCAGCGAAAGGCTGAGACCGAGGTGGTCAAAGTCTGGAACCGCCTGCTGGACTCCAATATCGCCGCGCACGCGCAGCCGGTGGGGTTGAGAAAGGGAACCCTGTTTGTCCATGTGGACAGCAGCGTCTGGTTGAGCGAGATCGTCCGGTACCGTCGGCAGGAAATCCTGACGCGACTGCAATCCAGCTTTGGCAGTCAAATGATCCAGCGTATCTCGTTCCGCCTCGGCTGATTCTAGAGGGGTTCTTCCATGCCTTCGAACGGCCTGCTGATCCTTGCGTCCGTGAGCGCCGGCCTTGAGGAGCGCTTGCGGACGACCCTGAACGCCTTCGGAAACGACATTCGCGGTGTGCGGTCGTCGATCGGGCAGGCCCGCATCGAGTTCCCTCGAGTCCCGGGGATCCACTTCGCACGACTGGCGTTGCTGGACGATCCGGGGCGGGGTGCGGGGCGGAAGCGACTTCTGTTTGCGACGGACTTCGATGGACCCTGGGAGGAGCACGCGGATGCGATCCATGCTTGGACGCGGGATCCGGGGGCGATCTGGGGGTGTTGCGATGGCTACAGCGGTTCGAGTGATTTCCGAGGGTTTCTGAGAGCCAACGAGATTTCGCCGGGGGCGTTATCTGGCCTCGGCACTTTAATCAGGACACCCGGACTCGGAAAAATCTAATGGCGTCGCCGGCTCCCGGAGCGATACGGACGGTGACATCGGTGGCTTGGTTTGGGGCGGGCAACGTTTGGATCGGATTCCATGTGCCCTCCGCGGCGGTGGCGCTGGCTTCGACCTGGTAGCTCTTCCCCGCGACCGCAGGGAAGACGAATACGATCTGGCCGCTGGCGTCGCGTCCGATTTCCGTGATGCGAAGGACGCTCCCCCTATCGCGGGGATCCGTGCCGGCGGTGTACTCGCCGGCATTCGAAGAGCCATCGTTGTCGGCGTCGAGGAGCGCGTCGGCGGGGTTTTGGGGATCCAGGCCGTATTGGATCTCCCAGGCATCGGGCATCGTGTCGCCGTCGGTGTCGACGGTGCCGGAGGGGATTCCTGAACCCGGGCTCGGAGCAGCGGCTCTCCAGTTGGAGGGATCGCTGCCGGCGGCGGTGGCGGAGAGCCGCTGATAACTCTGGCCGGTTCCGTCGGCGCCGCCCGGCCAGGGGGTGGATTCGTGGTAGGCGACCTCGTCGACGATGACCCAGGTGATGGGGTCGCCCGGGACATCGGGGGCCTGGGGCCGTTCGAGGGCGATGCGGTCCGTGTTATTTCCAAGGCGGCCGGTGTAGGGGCCAAAAACGCGGACGTTGGCGGGCATCCCAAAGATCTGCCTGAACCCCGACAGGAAGGTGGGATTGAGGGTGGGATCCCAGCCGACGATCAGGATTCGCTCGCCGACGGCGAGGGTGACGAGTTGATTGAACTGGAAGTCGATACCGCCATTGAGGCGCCAGGCGCCGTTCTCATTGAACAGGGCGGTGGTGGCCGGGATGGCGTTGTGAAGTTCGACGAACTCGAGGTATTCGGCGGGCACGACGTTGGTGGGGAGGCCGCCCTCGTGGTAAAGCAATTCGGAGAGGACGACCCTGGGGGAGAGCGGGGGATTGGCGGCGTTTCGGGTGCGGGGAGAAACGGGCTCCCAGTAGGTCCCGCCGTCGGGGATTCGGGCGAGGGCCCAGTCATTCTGCTGACCTTTGAATGCGATGGCATCGATCACACGGCCGGGTGTTCCGGCGGCGAAGTGACTGAGGAAGACGCTCTCGGCGGCTTTGTTGATGCTGAATCCCGAGTCGCGGGGGTTGTTGAAGCCGGTCACTTCGTCGAAGACGAGGTATCCGTTTGCGGGAAGCACGGCGCCGGCGGGGATACGCCAGCGTTTCAGAGTGTCGGCGGTGTCGCTGAGGTACCAGCCCTCTCCGAGCGCGATCGGGGAGGCGGTCCGATTGAAAAGTTCGATCCAGTCATTGGAGTCGAACTCACTCTGGAAATCGGTGTGGGCGACAATTTCATTCAGCACGACCGACGTGTCGGGTTCCGGATCGGCGCGACCGGGGGAGCCGAGAAGGTAGGCACTGGCTCGCCAATTACCGCCGAAGTTGAGGGCATCGTCCCAATCCGCGCCGAAATCCTGGCGTGGGACGAGCGAATGGCCGGCACCGTCGGCGGTCAATGGCCACTCGCGTCCATCGGAGTAGGTGAACTGGAAAACCGTTTGCCCACCCGCGGCGGTGCTGAGGGCGAGTTCTTCGCCGGCGTCGTTGAGGTTACCCGAGTAGGGACCGACGATCGGGACGATGGTGGCGAGGCCGTAGAACCCGCGGAACGCGGCATAGTTATTGGCGGCAATCGCCCTGGTGACGACGAGGTAGCCGCCCGGAGCCAGCATCGTACTGGTGGGAAGAACGAAATCGATGCCCTTGGTGAACGAGAGACCACCGAGATTCAGGGTGGTGTTGCCCGCATTGTACAATTCGAGGAAATCGTTGGTGGAGTCTCCCGGGGCGTTGAACATCAATTCGGTCAGGCGAAGGCTCGCGCCAATGGCCGGTGTCTCGGCGGGTGGGCCGGCGACGAATTCGGCGGGCTCAGACCACTGGCTGTTCCGGCCCTCGGCGTCCTGGACCTGGACGCGGGTCCTGTAGACACCGCCGACGCGGAGGACGCCCGCCGGGATGGCGATCTCGGGGTCGAATGCGGCAAAGTCACCGCTCTCCCAGACGGGGGTGATCTCGTATTTCCAGGGCTCGTTGGCAGTCGTGTCTGGTTGGGTTGAGCCTGGACGGGTGATCTCCCCTATGCGCCAGCGGAGGCGGGCGAACGGCGCGGCCCCCGCGTAGGGGGAGGATCGGAATCGCAAGGCGTCTACGGGGTGGTTGGGGGGTGTGGCGGATTCGATCACCGGACGGGTTGGGATCGAGGCATCGGCCGCCAGTTCGTCGAGGGCGCGCGCGCGGGCAGCGGAATTTGTGGCGCGGAAGCCGACGTAACGCTTCATGAGTTGGACGCACCCGTTAAAGTCCCTGGAGGCGACGGAGGCGGGGTAGCTGGGCCAGCGGTAATACCGGCCGTGTCCGGCCTTGCCCGTGCCTGCGGATGTATAATCCGGGTCGATCATGCGGGGGTTGTAATCCCATTGCGCGCGGTCGGCGTCGAGCAGGGTGGGTCCCGTGGTGGGTCCGCGAAGGCGCGCCGCGTTTTCGTCGATCAGCCTCCCCGCTTCATCGGCATTCCAGAACAGGTCGCGGAACTCGCGGATTCGATTCTGCCAGGCGCGCCAGATGGCGGGGAACCGTGTGGCGTTGGGAAGGAGACGCTGCTTGATGCGGTCGACGCCTCCGCAGCCGGCATCGTACATATTTTCAGCCCATGTCAGGTCGAGATCCCAGGGAATGACCTGCCAGAGTTGGGTGACGGGATTGATGTAGTAGAAGAAATTCTTGTCGTAACAGATGTCGTAGTGGTGGATGGCCTGAACAACGGTTTGGTAACTGAGGTAGTTGGGGATGTTAAAGTTGGATCGCCACCAGGATTCGGAGGTCGTGGAGTATTGCTGGAGGAACGCGCTGAGATCGCTGCCGTCGGCGGGACCCGACGGTCCGACGTTGTTGGCTTCCCCACCGCCGCCTTCCATCTTGTACAAGTTGCCGTCCGGGAGTCCGTGTTGGTCGAGGAAACGTCCGTCGGGTTGTTCCAGCAGGAGGTAAACGCCCCAAAAATCGCCGTCGTATTGGTCGTCGGCAGGGGCTTCGGCATCGTCGTCGATCACGCGGAACTGGGCGAAAGCGGAGTGCATCGAAGGAACACCGGCGAGTTGGAAGACGCGGAAGCCGACAGACTCGAACATGCCCTGTTCGCCTCGATGATTGTAATCGCCCTGTTGGATGGAGGCCCCGAGGTTGAGTTTGGTCCAGAGGACGTCGAGCGGGCGGCCCCAGTCGTCGATCGCCTGGAAGTCATGTCCCCGGTGGAAGTCGAACTTCCACATGTTCTTGGCCATCGCGTAGCGCCAGACGCCGCCGCGAGCGCGAAAACGGATGTGGTCGTACACGCGCCCCTCGAAGACCAGCGTGCCGGACCAGGGGTAGGCATCGCCGCCATATCGGCTGAACCACGTGCACTCCTCGACGGTCTCGCGTTTCGCGATGAGGTGGAGCACGGGGAGCCGATTCATTTCGTCGGCATCGACCGTGAAAACCTGACCCAACGCCCCGGAGTCGCCCGGCCGGATCGCTGCACTCCAGGCCGGAACCCCGTCATGGACGAAGTAGGCGAAATTGGGCTGAGGGTCGTCGGGATAAGGTACGCGCACGGCCGCCCCGTCCGTGTCTGCCGCAGAGATACGGTAGCGGATCAGGCGCCGGTGTCGCTGGACCGCTTCGGGGATCGTGGCTGTGTAGGTTCGATCGCCGGCGGTCAGATCGCCGCCGGTGCCGTCGTCGCGCATGGCGAGGGAGGTCCATTCGGCCTCGTACTCGGGGTCGGAAAGCTCGATGTAGGCGCCCGGTTCGACGACCTGATAAGCGAGGGAGACGCTGACGACGCCTTCCGGATCGGTGATTCGGGCGGTGACCCGGACCGCTACTCCGGAGTGAGGAGCGGAGGGTGAGTGATCGACCTGCCGGATCGCGGGCGGTGCGCGGGTGGCATGAACCATGTTGATCCGGCCTGGCGTGGGGCCGCGGTGGGTGGGGCCGCTGATTCCGTCGAGCCGGGCGTCGAAATAGAAATCGCTACTGGCGTTCAGCGAACTGTTGAGAGCCTGAACGGCAATGACGTTGTCGCCTGGGACGAGCACGCCGGGCGGCAGGAGGGCGGAGAAGGTCTCGTACGCATTGGATTCTCTGGCGGACCCGGCGGTGGCGTCGAAGTCCAGTTCCCCGGGGGCGACATTGGCCTCAAGGACGAAGCGGCCGTTGATCCAGACCCTGAAGCCATCGTCGTACAGGGCCTGGAGTTCGATGGAGTTGATTGCAGACGTGTCGTTGAGCGTGAATGTCCGCCGAAGGTAGACGGTGGTGTATCCATTGCGCATGTCGTCGAGGGACGTGCCCAGTGGAAGTCCCGGATCGTAGCCGATTGGAAGGGGGCCTGTTTCCCAGGCGACCGCGTCGAATCCCGGTACCCGCCAGTCGGTGGGTGGGTCGGACGGCGCGGTGAATCCGCGGAAGAACTGCCAGGTGCTTCGAATCGGGATCAGAGCGGTGCTTGTGGGCGTGACGATCCCTCCGGCAACGGAGGCCCGCCAGTTACCACCGAGTTCATTGTCGAGGGAAGGATGGATCAGCTCGATGGAATCGCCGGGCGGGGTACCAACGGTGGGCCAGGGAAAACCGAGTTGGAAGCCGACGCGGTCGATGAGGATTCCGGTGGGGTCGCGGAGTTCGACCCGTTCGTCCTCGTTGCGCAGCCGACCTGTCCAGGGTCCGAGGGCGTCGACGCCGAAAGCCGACTTGAGGAACGAAGGATCCTGGGCGACCACGAGGTAACCTTCGGGCTCGATCGAGGCCTGGGGTGGGAACGTGAAGTCGACTCCGCCCGCGAGCGTCCAGCCGCCCAGGGGGAGCTGGGTGCCGGAAGGGTTGTGGATCTCGATGAACTCGGCTGGCTCGGACTTGTTGGGAGGATCGTAGTGGATCTCATTGATGACGGGCTGGCCATGAAGGCCGGATGTCATCCAGAGCAGCAAGCTGACCCGGAATGCCAACGGGATAGATCTCCTGAGTCGCATGCGAATAGGCCAGTCAGGCTACGCCAGGGTGACGAAACGAGCAAGGAGGCTGGGGGGATTAACGAGGGTGAATGGGGCGGGGCGGCAAGGCGGATTGGGATTATGGGTAGCGGCCACGGTTCGCGAACGGCGTATTGGGACCATGAACGGCGGAACGAACGGCTGCCCTCACCCCGGCCCGCTCCCGCGAGCGGGAGAGAAGGAAATGGCACAGCGGGTTTGCGGAGGACGGCGTCGCAGGTTCTCCATGAG
>JBBQIU010000174.1:0-6348 GCA_038325245.1 Verrucomicrobiota bacterium | reverse complement strand
GCTGGAGTTCAACAGGTTCCGACGGAGCGGAACCCTCCAGGGCGGCTTCGGTTCATGGGTAGCCCTCTGTTCCTTTTTGAACTGCCCACGGCCCATCCTCCCAGTTGAGCACAGCGGTCGCGGCAGCGTTTGGAGTGCGGCGATTTGTTGCCGCTTTGGCATGGAGGTGAAGTCGGAATTGAAAGCGGTGCCGAGACGGCCCCGCAGTCCAAACGCTTCGCGTTCGCCACGGCGGGAGAGGTGATTCGGCCGGGGCGGCTTATGGGAAGTCGGCACGTCCAAATTTTGACGCGCATTGGGTCCATGAACCGGGGCGCGGGCAGCCCTGCCTGCGGGTCCGGTCGGGAACGAGATTGCGCCTGCCGGTGGGCAACCGGCGGCACAGTAAACTCAATCTGGCGCCTCGCCTCGGTGAGGCCGCCGCAGCGGGTGGGCTGATGAGCGCGTCACTCCGTCCGGCCCTTTGTTCTCCGTGCCTCCGTCGCCAAACGACTTAACGGGGAACCGTCGCGTCGTTGATGGGTGCCGAGGGAAAGTCCCGGAACTTAAAGATCACCTCGCCGGTGCGGCCGAGTCCGAATTTCTCCCGAGCCAGCCTCTCCACGATCCTGGTGTCGCTTTTCACGCGGGCGATCTGGCCCTCCAGCTCGCGGGTCTTGGTGAGTTCAACCCGCAGCTCGTCTTCGAGCTGCATGCGGACGCTGTTCTGGACGGCCTTTTCCCGCAGCAGCGGCAGGCAGGTCATCACACCCAGTGCAACGATCAGCACGGCAACGAGCAAAGCGGCCAGACGAGGCATCTCTAAGGGACTATCTATAAACGCGCTGCCAGGTGGCGAGCTTTCCCTGCGGATCGAACGAGAGCCTGAGAAATCGGTCCGGTGCAGCCGGGTCCATGAGGACCATCGAGGGACCGGCATAGCCATATCCGTACCGACCGTATGGTCCCCAACCGCCACCCAGGGTTGTCGCGGTCTGGGACCCACGCCCCGTCCTCCAGTCGGCCACGACGGATTCGTCCGTCAGCTTCGCGGACTTGTCCGGCGGCCCCAATTCCCGGATGGCATCGTCGTACGAATACATGCCCACCCGCGTGCTCCAATCGATTCTCTGGCTGGCACATCCTGCGCCTCCCAATGCGACCGCGCCCAGCAGCAGCGCGGACAGTGAGCTCCAAAACGTTCGCATGGAGCCAAGATGAGCCCGTCGCTATCGGGACGCAACCCGCACCTCGAGAGCGTCTCCCAGGCTGTCGCTCAGCGACATGCCGAATCGTCCCCGATTGGGAGCGGCGAACTTACCGCTACTTCTTCCGGTAGGTCATTAGGAGGTAGGAAGGACCTGCCGCCTGCTCAAAATCCTTCGGGCGGCCGGCCCCGTCGAGGCTGTATCCAACCCGGAAACCGTCGCTGCGCAATTCGTAGATCGCCTCAATCAACCCGGAGGAATCGCTGACCACGTCCATCTGCCGGGGTGTCGTGGTTTCCTTCAGGGTGAATTTTCCTTCGTCACCACCATCGGGCAAAGCAACTTCGTATTTCTCCCCTTTGATCGTCAACCGGATGAGCTCCAATTCATCGGCGGGTGCTACCTCCCCGTTGCGAATGCCCGCCACCGGCACAAACACGCCTTGGAGTCGGTCCAAGTCCGATCCGCCGACGGCCGCACTTTCGCCGCCGAGGTTCTTGACTCGGACATCCTTGAATTGAACCACCATCGGGGGACCGACATGAACCTGGAAGGCCAGGACCCCGGACTTGGCGGCGTTGGCGGTGTCTTCGTCCACCACGTCCACGGTCGGCACACCGTTGATGAAGTGCTGGAGGTGATTGCCTTTCGCGATCACCACGTAGTTGTTCCAGTCCTCGTCCTTGATCTTCGCCTGGATCTCCTCGGACTTCCCCACCGAGCCGATCGGCTCAATCTTGGTCTTGCCATCGGCCCCCATGGTGATGCGCGTCTTCTGGCCGCGCTGAGCCAGAATGCCCCGTCCGCGCTCCTCGTAAAGGATGCCGCTGTAGGTCTTGCCCGCCTCGAAGTCCGCCTGGTAGCCGCCGACGATGGGGCCTTGCGCGCCATGCTCCGCCACTTTGCTGCGATACTGAATTCCGGAATTTCCGGCCACGATTTTGTAGCTGAGGCGAAGTTCGAAGTCCCCAACCGCGCCGCCCTTCCAGACGAGGAACGTATTGTGTTTGAGACCGGTATCGGCCTTGGTCTGTCCGGTGATGGCTCCGTCCTGGACGGACCAGATGGACTCATGACCCTCCCATCCGTCCAGGGTCTTGCCGTTGAAGATGGACTTGAATCCGTCCTCGACGGCGTGGGCCGAGGTAAGGGCAAGGAAGGTCGCGGTCAGAGCCAGCAGTCGACAGGGTTTCATGGCAGGGTTGGATCCGAGGTTGATCGAATTAGGAGACGTGACGACAGCAGAGAGGTCGGAATTCACCCGGATTCCCGGGGGGGCCGACCTTGCAGAGCTGATGGGGGGAGACTAGTGAACTCGCCCCAACCCTGTCGAGCCGGCGGGTGGGGCGCTGACGCCACACCGTGGCCTGGAGAACTCAGGGCGTTCGGTCGAGAATGGCGATCCACGGGGATGCGCCGAGACGGCGAGTTCATCATCCTGCACGATACCAATAGGTTATGTCGCTTGGTGACGGTGATCGTTCAGGGGCCCGAAAAATACTTTCACTTTTTTTGTAAGATTTCGGCCCAAACTCGCGTTCTCCGCGTGGCACGGCTCCGTTCGACGGTGTCCACCCGCCGGTTACTGATAGGGCCGGCAAATGGATGAATGCGAACGAGTCTCACTGCGGTTCCCGCCCAAAATGGGGTATGGAACCTTTGGCGTGAGACCGGGCGGAGCGGCCAGAGATAGAACATGAACAGCCGTGCAGAGAACGAGAGCGGGGCGCTTTCCCCGGTCCAGGAACTCGGGATCGAGGAGGCGAATCCTGATACGCGCTCGTCATGCTTCGAGTACATCGGGCGTACGGCGTTGGTGCTGACAGGACCTTACACGGGGCATCGCTACTGCTTCCGACAACCGGGAGCCCGCCTTCACGTCGATGGCAGAGATCGCCACGCGTTGATGGCCGTCCCAGTCTTGCGCGCCATCGCCGCATAAGCCCGGCCCGATAGCATCGCCACAGCCCCCCAACGGAGGGCTGCTCGTGGCGTGTGGATCTCCCTCCTCGAAGCCGAACCGCGCAGTTTCCTCGCCGGCTTCCCACTTTGGTCAGGGTTTTCGAGCGTGGTCCCTGGGCACGACTGAGGTTGAATGAGCCCGTGCCGGACGATTTCTCCACCCGCTTCAGCGCCGTCGCCCGGCTTTACGGAGTCGGTGGCCTCCACCGACTCCGGTGTTCCCATGTAGCCATCGTCGGCCTCGGCGGTGTCGGTTCCTGGGTGGTCGAAGCCCTCGCCCGCACCGGGATAGGTCGGCTGACGCTGATCGACCTCGACGAAGTCTGCCTCAGCAACGTCAACCGCCAATTGCCAGCCCTTGATGGCGCCATCGGGCGCTTCAAGGCCGAGGTCCTCGCCGAGCGCATCCTGGCCATCAATCCGGAATGCCACGTACGCCCCGTCATTGAGTTCTTCACCGAGACCTCTGCCGATCGGTTGCTTAGCCCGGATTATGATGTCGTCGTGGATGCCATCGATGCCTTGTCCAACAAGTGTCGTCTGATCCTCGGCTGCCGCGAGCGCGCAATCCCGATCCTGGTCTGTGGCGCCGCCGGGGGACGGAGAGACCCCACCCGGGTCCGACTCACGGACCTGGCCGACGCCTCGCATGATCGACTTCTCGCCGAGGTTCGGCGGCGTTTGCGGCGGGACCACGCCTTTCCCGGGCCGGGAAGGAAGCTCGGTGTTCCGTGCGTTTTCTCGCTGGAATCCGTCGCGGCTCCGACCCGGAACTCCGGCGCCTGCTCGATCGTCGGTGGGGGCGCCGACGCCGGCATCGACGCGGAGTTAGAGGTCGGCGTGGAGATGGCGGGCACGAAGGCCGGTCCGCGCGGATTGAACTGCGAAGGGGGCCTGGGCTCGGCCGCATTCGTCACTGGCGCCTTCGGATTCGTCGCGGCCTCCTGGGCTGTCGACACGATTCTCTCACCTCAGAATCGAGATCCGGGTTCGCCGCCAGGCGCATGCCCCGGATGAGCGATACCACGGCATTGATCGAGGCCTTCGGCCTCATTCGAGGAGATTGGCCACTTCTCCGTTCTGGGATCCCAACGGGATTCCGTACCGAAGCCAAGGGTTGGACCGCGAAGCGGGCCTACCCTGGGTCAACGACGTTCAATGCATCAACCCCAACGGGGTTGTGCCACCTGGACGCAACCCCGTCGGGGTGGTGGGTGATTCGGCGATCCCACCCAGGGTAGCTCGTTCCTCGCAACCCTGAGCTTTGGGACGCAATCCCTTCGGGATGGGAAAGGCCCTCCGCGCGCGTTTTGTTGAACGTTCAGGGCATCACCCTGGGCAGTCTCATGCCGCCCCACTTGGCGGCGGCCGGCCAGAAAGGGCCAAAACTTCTGACAGGCTCTCAGGCGGGACGCAGAATCCGAGGCTTTTGGTAGGAATGCACGTTGGGCAGGACTCGCAGGCGGGGACGCTGCTGGGACCCATGAATGTCCGCATCCCCTTGCGAGCCGGTGTCGTCCTCCGTCCGTTCGGTTCCCGCGATGAGGGCTTCCAGATCGCCGACGATTTGCTGAAGTTCCAAAGACTCTTTCTCCAGAAATTCCGCTGCGCTCGCGCTCTCCTCCGCACTGGCCGCATTGCCCTGCGTCACCTGGTCCATCTGGGAGACGGCTTCGTTCACGTGCAGGACGCTCTTGCTCTGTTCGGAGGCGCAGTGGGCCATGTCGGCGATCAAGCCGTCCACATCGCGGGTCTTGATGACGATTTGCTTCAGCGTTGCCGCCACGTGTTCGCTCAGTTCGGCACTGTTCTGGCCCTGGCGAATGGCGCTTTGGATGCTCTCCGTGGTCTCCCGAGCGGAGGCCGCGCAGCGTTGGGCAAGGGAGCGAACCTCATCGGCGACGACGGCAAATCCGGCGCCCGCCTCCCCGGCCCGTGCGGCTTCCACGGCGGCGTTCAAGGCAAGGATGTTCGTCTGGAACGCGATTTCGTCGATGGTCTTGATGATCCTCGCGATCTCGGCGCTGGCGGCCTTATTGTCGCCCATGGCTTTGACGACCCGCTCCATTTCGGAGGCGCCCGCTTCAGCGGCGACGCGGGCTTCGACGGCAAGAGTTTTGGCTGCCAGGGAATCGGACGCGCTTCGCTTCGTGGTGGAAGAGATCTCCTCGAGCGAGGCGCTGGTTTCCTCGAGAGCGGCGGCCTGTTCAGAAGCCCCCTGGGCGACCGAGGAGCTGGATTCCGCCAAGAGCCGGGACTCGCCGCTGACCGTCTTTGAATGCATTGAGATGAGGGACGCCATGTGTTGAAGGGTGCGGCCGAGCCTCGTTGCCATCACGAAGGTGATCGCGATTCCGACGATGCCAACAATCAACGCCGTCCATAACACCGACATCATCAGCCCGGAGTAGGTCGACTGGATATGGGCCCGACTCATCCCGAGAAACAGCATGCCGGCGGGCTTGCCGTCCACGCCCGCAATGGGCCAATAAATGGTTTGATAGTCGGACCCCAAAATGCGATTCACCCGCCCAAAGGTTTGTCCCTCTTCGAGCACGGTGCGAAGTACCACCGGGTTATCCATCTTCGTCCCGACCGCTCGCTGGCCATCCGACTCGAGGGTGGTACTGATTCGGATGTCACCCCGAAAAAGGGTGCACTCAACCCCGAAGGTGGACTTGATCCGGTCGACCCATTGATGGCCTGCGCCGAGGTCTGTGGCGCTCAGCACGGCGCCGGCAAGCCTTCCCCCGAGATGGACTGGAGCCGCCGAGATCCAGAGCAGTCCTGAGGCACTGCTCCCGAGGGCCCCATGGGTCGACTTGCCATGGAGAACGTCCAACATCACACCCTCCACCGCGACCTCGTCCAGCGCCTCCCCGTCCCGTCCTTGCACCACCCCGTTGGCGTCGCACGCGAGGATGCTGTCCACGCGTGTGTCCTCCCGAACCCGTCGCAGGAATTCCTTCAGCTCGCGGAATCGGCCCTCCAGGAGGGACTTCGCAAAGTCGTCTCGATGGACGAGGGTCGCGGTCGAGAGCGTGACTCTCTCGGTGATGGCCCCCAGCTCGGCGTCCACGCCGTTGGATCGATTCTGAAGGTCGGAGCGGGCTTGCGCATCGAAATGCCTGCGGACGGAAGAGAAAACGGAGACCGTAATTGGGCCCACCAGTGCCGTGGCAAGCAGCACATTCATTCC
>JBBQIU010000173.1:0-6359 GCA_038325245.1 Verrucomicrobiota bacterium | reverse complement strand
GGCGAATTGTTCGGAAGGTCCGGGTGGGTTAACCTGATTCGGGTGGGGAAACCAAGCTCCGTTCAACGGATTTATCAGGGGAATTCACCTGGCGGCTGGCGGAAGGGCGGTGTGCCCTTAGAATCGGCGGATGTTTTTCGTGGGATTGGGAACGGCGACGCCACCGAATCATTTCACGCAGCGGGCTTGCTGGGAGGCACTGCAACGGTGGCCGGGTTATGGAGCGTTGAAGCCGCGGTCGCAGGCGATCTGCCGGAAGGTTTTCAGCGGGTCGAACGGCATCGAGTCGCGATACCTGGCATTCGATCGACTTGAGGAGGCATACGCCATGGATCCGGACACGCTGCACGCGCGATTCATCCGGTACGCCCCATCCGTCGCGGCCGAGGCGGCGCAACGGGCCCTGGCCGACACGGATCTGGCGCCGGAGCGGATCGACGCGCTGTTGGTTAGCACGTGCACGGGTTACGTGTGTCCGGGACTGACGAGCTACGTGAGTGAGCGGTTGGGGCTTCGTCCGGATGCGCTGCTACTGGATCTGGTCGGGCAGGGATGCGGGGCGGCGCTGCCGAGCCTGCGGACGGCAGAGGCGTTGCTGTCGTCCGGACGCTGCCGGCACGTGCTGTCTGTCTGCGTGGAGATCTGCTCTGCGGCTTTCTATATCGATAACGATCCAGGGGTGTTGATCAGTGCCTGCCTGTTTGGGGACGGCGCAGCGGCGGCGGTGCTTTCCAGCGAAGCGCCGTCCGGGCGTCGGCGGGTACGCTGGGTGGAGTCGTTCACGCGATTGAGTCCGGCGGACCGCGAATGCCTGCGCTTCGAGACGGTGGGCGGGATGTTAAGGAACATTCTCGGGCCCGAAGTCCCGGAACTGGCAGCCCGGCACGTGGGAGCGTTGGCGGAGGAGGCGTTGGGTGGGCGCGGATTGGGGGTGGAATCGGTCAAAGGCTGGGTGCTGCATGCGGGTGGGCGGGAGGTCTTGAAGGCCGTGCAGGGACGGCTGGGCTTGTCGGAGGATGCGACGGTGGTGAGCGCGGACGTGCTTCGGGAACATGGGAACCTGAGCAGTCCATTCGTGTTGTTCGTGCTGGCCGAATCGCTGCGTCGGAACCGGCCCGGGGGTTGGTGGTGGATGGCGAGTTTCGGGGCGGGGTTCAGTTCGCACGGGGCCCTGTTGGAGGTTTCGTGAGTCGACATGTCGAACGGGAGATTCTGGATGTGCTGCCGCCGGG
The DNA here is from genome assembly GCA_038325245.1 of Verrucomicrobiota bacterium. GTDB lineage: Bacteria > Verrucomicrobiota > Verrucomicrobiia > Limisphaerales > CAIMTB01 > CAIMTB01. The sequence continues at coordinate 5,127 of JBBQIU010000173.1, read as the reverse complement.
GGACCCGCGCGCGAGGCGGTCGAGGCGGGAGTTGCGCCGCGTGAACGGCTGGATGGGGAATGCCCGGTGGCTGGCGGGAGGGTTGAGCGCGCGATGGGACCGGAGGAAGCGGCGGGTGGTGACGGACCTTGGGACGGGGGACGGCTGGGTGACGCTGGCGACGTTGAACCGGGTCATGGCCAGGGAGTCGGTGGACGCTGAGAACCGGCTGTGGCTGGTTGACCAGCAACCGGTGGTGACGGCAGACACGCTGGCGAAGTTTCGCGACCGAGGATGGCGTCCGACCGTGGTGGCAGAGGACGCGGAGTCGGCGCTGGTGCGGCGGGAGGCGACGGGAAGCGACGTCGTGCTTGCGAATCTGTTCCTTCATCATTTCGACGACGCGGCTTTGAGGCGATTGCTGGCTGTGGCGGCGGGGGCGTGTCCGTTGCTGGCGGCATGCGAGCCACGGCGTTCGGCAATGGGACGATGGGGGGCGCGGCTGCTGTGGGGCATTGGGTGCGGGGGGGTGACGCGGCATGATGCACGCGTGAGCGTGGAGGCCGGATTTCGGGATCGTGAAATTTCGGCACTATGGCCGGCGGATGGAGGGTGGCACTTGGAGGAGCGTCGGGCGGGGCCGTTCAGTCACCTTTTCGTCGCCTGGCGTGAGGAGCAGGAGGCGCGATGAACGAGGGTCGGGTCGTGACGATTGTGGGAGGTGGCCTGGCCGGACTGGCGCTGGGGCTTTTCCTGCGACGGGAGGAGGTGCGTGTGGAGGTTTGGGAGGCGCAGGGCTATCCGAGGCACCGGGTCTGCGGAGAATTCATCAGCGGTCGGGGAAGGGGTCTGCTGGCGGAGTTGGAGGTTCTGCGGATCCTGGAACAACGCGGGGCGAAGGAGGGGCGCACCGTAGGTTTCTTCTCCGAGCGAAGGTCGACGGGGCGGGGGATCCTGCCGGAGTCCGCGCTTTGCGTGTCCCGTCACGTAGTGGATGAGGTGTTGGCGGAGGCGTTGGTTGAGGCGGGGGGAACCTTGCGGGTCAGGGAACGTTTTGTTGGGCGGCTCAATGTGCCGGGCGTGGTGCGGGCGACCGGGCGTGAGCCGCAGGCGGAAGATGGGGGCTGGCGTTGGTTGGGCTTGAAGGCGCATGCGTCCGGCGTGGCGCTGACGACCGACCTCGAGATGCATTTCCACAAGCATGCCTATGTCGGGCTGTGCGGGGTGGAGAATGGGCGGGTGAATGTGTGTGGGTTGTTCCGGTCGCGAAGTCCGTTGGTGGATCTTCGTCGGACCTGGATGGAGCGATTGCGCGGCGTGGGCGGGTCGCCGTTGCGCGAGAGACTCGAGGCGGCGGTGTTTGACGAGGCGTCGTTCTCGGCGGTGGCGGCGCTGCCGTTGGGAGGCGGGCGGGGCGCGCCGTCGGAGGAATTCCGGATCGGCGACGCGCACGGAATGATTCCCCCGGTGACGGGGAACGGGATGTCGATGGCCCTGGAGTCGGCGGCGCTGGCGTCGCGGTGGTTGGTGGAGTGGAGTCGAGGTGAGCGCGATTGGGCGGTGGCGAGGGAGGGCGCGGATCGCGAATGGGAAGCCGTCTTTCGGACGCGACTCTTATGGGCGCGCGTGCTGCAGACGGGAGTGATGAATCCGGTGGCTCGGACCTTATGGATGGTTCTGTTCCCGGTCCTGCCCCGGCTTTGGCATCGGCTTTATTTCAAGACACGGTGACGCAACGGCGGCGAACGCGAGGGATCGTTTCGGGCGGGAGGGTCAGCGGCTGACGCGGGGCGAGTGGGACTGGAGTCAGAAAACGTCCAGGTTGATGGGCGACGCCACATTCAGGACGAGCGAATGTCCCGGCCACGGACGAGTTCGTGGCGGGTCTTCCAGGTCGAGGAGCGCTGAGGGTCAGTGCGCAGCGAGCCAGGTGGCGCCGGTACCGATCTCGACGACGATCGGGACGTCGCCGGGAAGAGGAAGGGCGGTGCGCATCTTCTCTTCGGCGAGGGCTCGCAGCGCGCCTTCTTCGCCGGGAGCGAGGTCGAACACGAGTTCATCGTGAACTTGGAGAAGCAGGCGCGAGCGGAGTTGAAGGCGGACGATCTCGTCGTGAATGCGGGCCATGGCGATTTTGATCATGTCGGCGGCGGTGCCCTGGATGGGAGTGTTGATGGCGTTTCGTTCGGCGGCGCCGCGGACCGTGGCATTGGCCGATGTGATATCGCGCAGGAATCGTCGGCGTCCGGTGAGGGTCTGGACGAAGCCGTGGGCCTTGGCGAAGGCGATGGTTTCGTCCATGTAACGGCGGATGCCCGGGTAGCTCTCGAAGTATTGGCGGATGATTTCGGACGCTTCGCCGCGAGGAATGGCGAGACGCTGGGCGAGACCGAACGCGGAGATGCCGTACGCGATGCCGAAGTTCACCATCTTCGCGCGACGCCGCATCTCGGACGTGACGGCGTCGAGGGCGACGCCGAAGACGCGGGCGGCCGTGGCGGCATGAATGTCGTGCCCCTGCCGGAAGGCCTCGATCATGGCGTCCTCGCGGGCCAGGGCGGCGATGATGCGCAGTTCGATCTGGGAATAGTCGGCGGACAGGAGCAGCCAACCTTCACGGGCAACGAAGGCGCGGCGAATCTCCTGACCGCGGTCGGTTCGGATCGGGATGTTCTGCAGATTGGGATCGACCGAACTGAGGCGACCGGTCGTTGTGGCAGCCTGATGGTACGTGGTGTGCACCCTGCCCGTGCCAGGGAAGATGGCTTCGGGCAGGGCATCGGCGTAAGTCGATTTCAGCTTCGAAACGGCACGGTGATCGAGCAGGCGGCGGACGATTTCGTGATCGGCCGCCAGGACCTGAAGCGTTTGTTCGTCGGTTGCGTATTGGCCGGTGGGAGTCTTGCGGGGTTTTTCGATCAGGCGGAGTTCGTCGAACAGAACGGTGCCGAGCTGTTTGTTGGAATGGACATTGAAGGGGTGGCCGGCGAGTCGGTGGATGTCGGCTTCGGCGGCGGCCATGTCGCTGGCGAGCTCCCGGCTGAGGTCGGCGAGGGAGGCGGCGTCGACGCGAATGCCTTCGAATTCCATGGCGACGAGGGTGGGGAGAAGGGGCATCTCGACGTCGTGGAACACGCGTCCAAGCCCTTGCGCGCGAAGGTCCGGGGCGAGGCGTTCGTGGAGTTGCCAGGTGACGTCGGCGTCCTCGGCAGCGTATTCGGCGACCTGGGCCACGGGGATGTCCGCCATGTTCTTCTGTCCGGCGCCCTTGGGGCCAATCAGGTGCTCGATGGGAACGGGTGAGTAACCGAGGAGCGATTCAGCCAGGTAATCCATGCCGTGCCGGAGCTCCGGTTCGAGGAGCGCATGCGCGATCATGGTGTCGAAGAATGGTCCGTCGACTTCAACTCCGTGCCACTTGAGGATGGAGAGGTCGAACTTGAGGTTGTGGCCGACCTTCAGGGAGCGGGGGTTTGCAAAGAGGGGAAGGAAGGCGGCGAGTTCGGCCGGTTGCTTGGGACCTGCGGCCTCGGGCGATGAGACAGGAACGTAGAAGCCGCGCCCGGCCACGTTGCTGAAGGCGATGCCGAGGAGACGTGCTGTCCGTGGGTCCAGACCGGACGTCTCGGTGTCGAAGCAGAACGCATCTGACCGGGCGAGTTCACGTGCGAGGTCGCGGCGTTCCTTCTCGGTGACGGCGACCCGGTACTCGTGAGGGACCTGTGAGAGTGTTTTGAGACTCGGCTCGGAGACGATCGATGCGGTGGAGGATTCAGGCCCGGGATCTCCGGTTTCCACATGCGCTTCGGGGGGAGGCGACGCAGGGAGAAGTTTGGGCTCGGAGGCCTGGAGTGAAGCGAAAAGGTCGCCCTGATCGGATGAATCGTGAGGGGGTGCCGCGGACGAACGGTTCTGCGAGGCGGGTTGTAGTGGGGTGAATCCGCGGCCTGCCTTAAAGGCGTCGCCGAACAGTCGGCGTCCGAGGGAGTTGAATTCGAATTCGATGCACAGCGCCTGGACGGCGTCGTCGTCGCGGCGGCGGAGCGCGAGATCGTCGACGGAGACCGCGATGGGGACCTGGCAGTCGATCGTGGCGAGTTGGCGGCTCAAGCGGGCGAGGTGCGCATTGGCGCGGAGGGATTCGCCGAGCTTCCCCTTGATTTGAGTGGCGGAGGCGAGGACACCTTCGAGGGTGTCGTACTGGGCGAGGAGTTTGGCGGCGGTCTTTTCGCCGATGCCTGGGACGCCGGGAATGTTGTCCGAGGCATCACCCATGAGGCCGAGCATGTCGATCACCTGATCGACGCGGGAGATGCCCCAGCGGGCGCAGACGTCGGAGGGCTTGAGGATTTCAACCTCGGCGCCCTGCCTCCCCGGCTTCCACAGGAGGGTGTTCTCGGTGACGAGCTGACCGAAGTCCTTGTCCGCTGTGACCATGAACGAGGTAAAGCCCGCGGGTTCGGACCGTTTGACCAGGGTGCCGATGATGTCGTCGGCCTCGAAGCCATCGAGGATGAGCGTGGGAATCCGAAGGGCCTCGAGCCAGCGGCGGAGGTGGGGAAGGGCAGCGGCGAGCTCTTCGGGCATGGCTTCCCGTTGGGCCTTGTACTCCGGGTAGGCAATGTGGCGGGCGGTAGGGGCGGGGGTGTCGAGGGCGACAGCGAGGTGGGTGGGTTCAGCGGCTTGGAGGATGTCGAGCAGGGTGTTAACGAAGCCAAAAATGGCCGAGGTATTCTGCCCCGACGAGGTGCGAATGGGGCGGTGGGCGAAGGCAAAATGGGCCCGGTAGACCAGGGCCATGCCGTCGAGGAGGAAGAGCCGTTGCGCCATGCCCGGGAGGGTACGGGTCCGTCCGGCGGTGGCGAGCCCAGGAGCGATGCGGATGTCCGAAAGCAGGACGCGCCGTTCGAGAATCAGAGGTCCAGAACCTGAAGGTGTTTGGGGAAAACCAGGTTCCTTCTCTGCGCTCTCTGCGTTCCCTGTGGTCTAAGTCCAAACGGGCAGGCATCCAGGCCCATGTGAATGCGACGGACATGAGCGCCGGACGGGGAGGGATTTGCCACAAAGAACGCAGGGAACGCAGAGACTTGGAAGGACGGGATCGGCTTCGCAGGTCCACCCATCCCCCCGAAGGGCGAAAGGGCCGAC
>JBBQIU010000172.1:0-6391 GCA_038325245.1 Verrucomicrobiota bacterium | reverse complement strand
TCCCACCTGCGCTGCGCTCCGGCGGGAGAAGGATCTGGGAATGGTCGGTTCATGGGTAGGAACGTTTTCCAAAATTTGGACACGTATTGGGGCCATGAACCGTGCGATGGAGGGCGCCGCTCCGTCGGCGCCGAGGATTGGGGTGGGGCTGGAGTGACACAGGTTCCGACGGAGCGGAACCCTCCAAGGCGGCTTCGGTTAATGGGAAGCGACGTTTTCCAAGGATTGGACACGCATTGGGGCCATGAACCGTGCGATGGAGGGCGCCGCTCCGTCGGCGCCCAGAATCGGGTTGGGGCTAGAGTTCGAAAAGTTCCGACGGAGCGGAACCCTCCAGGGCGGTTTCGGTTCATGGGTAGCCACCTGTTCAAGAATGAACGGCTCCCGGGCCATGCACGCTGGGGCAAGTTCCGCCGGGCGGGACGCCTGCCGTTACAACGGCGGGACGGGAAGGTAGATGAAGCTCTTTACCGCCCCAACCACTTACGCATGCGCCCTCCGGTGGATGCCTCGGGGGGCTGTCCGGGTCGGAACCGGGCCACGAGAACCTGGCTGCGCGCCGCCGTGAGCGCCATGATGAACTCGTCGTAGCTCTGGTAGCGATCGGCCGGGTTCTTGGCCATCGCCCGCCAAAGCGCGTCGCTGGTGGGTTGCGTGATGTCCGGCCGGACGTGATTTGGAGGCGTCAGGGGAGTGTGGATGTGAGCTCCCACCAATTCCTCGATCGTCGGCGCTTCGAACGGCACATGGCCGGTGAGACCGTGATAAAGTGTGCCGGCAAGGCTGTACATGTCCGAAAGGAAGGTCTCCTGCTCCCGCTTCACCTTCTCCGGCGCGACGTAATACGGGGTGGCCCAGAGGGAGGATTCGTCGACTCCATCGTGCTGCGCCGAGCGCGCGAGACCGAAGTCGACGAGCTTCGGTTCGCCGTCGGCATTGAACAGGATGTTGCCCGGCTTGATGTCGCGATGGAGGAGATTCTTCTTGAGGGCGGCATCGAGAGCGCCGCCGACCTTGATGCCGATGTCGAGGATATCGAGCTCGGGCAGCGCGGTTTCCTTTTCGATGCGGCTGTCGAGGCTTCCCCGGTCCGCAAGTTCCATTACCAGGTAAAGCTGTCCGTTGAGCTGATCGAACTCGTAGATGTGGATGATGTTCGTGTGGTTGAGCGCCGCACAGGCGCGCGCCTCCCGCTGAAAGGACTCCACGGCCTCGCGGTCGGAGAGCAACTCGCGACGCATCAGCTTGACGGCCACTTCGCGCAGCAGCATTGCGTCGAACGCGCGGTAGACGGTTCCCATGCCGCCCGATGCGATCGGGCCGCGCAATTCGAGTTGCTGCATTCTGAGCGGCACCATGAGCGGATGGCCGCACTTGGTGCAGGGGGTGAACTCGAGCGGCGGCAGATTCCCTGGAATAAACACCCGGGCCCCACATCCCGTGCACGTCACCAACTTGAGCGTCGTTCGCTCCTCCGTGGTGGCCGGTCCGTTTTCAGTCACGCGCTCAAGCTACCATGCCCCCTCAATGAGACAAGGCACGAGGTCCCGACACATCCACGCCGCGCTACTTCTTCTTCGGGTCTAGGTTCCGTTCCAGTTCCGCGACATCGACCGCGACCTCCGCCCCGCGTGCTGGAACGTCCGATTTCGCGATCCACAGCAGTCCATTCAGGACAACCTTGCGAAACTCTGGATTTCCCCAATTGCGGTGGAAGTGACCGCCGGTGAATCCGAATCCTCGCCCGCCATCCTCACGTTCGCGCACCCACATCATCGATTCGCTACGGCCCTTTGCGCCTTGGATGTGGGGATAGGGCCCCTGTGGCCAGACATACGGGCCGTTCCGCACGGCGTCGTCCGGCGTTGCCACCAGGATGGGCGTGATCCCCTTCATGTCCTCCCGGAACCGCATGTTGAAGTACCACTCGTCCCGGATCGAAAAGGGCTGGACCCCGCGCGTGACGGGATGATCCGGGAAGCTCTTGAATTCCGGAGACCACATTGGATTGCACGAAAACTCATGTTCGTAATATCCCCCGATCCATTCCTGCATCGCGCGGCCTGGATCGCCCTTCGGCACCTCGACGCCATAGTGCATGAACCCAAGGCCGATCCCTTTCCGGGCCAATCCGTGGATGAAGTTCATCCGTTCCTCCTGAATGGCCGGATGACCCGCGCCTCCATCGGCGTAGATGGCCACGGCGGACACACCGTCAAACGCGTCGGCCGACACGGGCCAACCGTTGGATGCCACGATTGCCTGGACCCCAGACAACTGGTTCAGGCTGCGCTGGATGAGGAGCATCCCGGCCCGGAACTCATGATCGCCCGGACCATGGCTCGGACGCCCGGCAATCAGGAGGATGCGGTTGGGATCCGCGTGCGCCGACAACGAGAGCCAGCCCATTGCCAGGAGAATCAAGGTCGTTTTCATCAGGTAGGAACGGTGTCCCGAAACCCTGAGCCCTCGCGCCCGAGCCGGCAACTGATTCGACGCCAGCAAATCAAGGGCGAACGCCGAAGCGCAGCCTGCGCGTCTGAGGTCACGGTTTCTCGGCTCCGCTTCCTCGCTTGCGTGGGTGGGGAGATCGGCTCACGTTGCGAGCCCAGAATCCGGTCGCAGAGACCCCGACGAATCGCAATCCAAAGAGGAGACCCCATGAAGACCACGCTGCTCACCACCTGCCTCGCAGTCCTTGCACTCACCATGTCCGCAACCGCCGCGACGGTTCAGTGGCGGACGGACTTCGAATCCGCCAAGGCCGAAGCCCGGAAGGACGGCAAGATTGTCGTCATGAATTTCTCGGGCTCCGATTGGTGCGGCTTCTGCATCAAGATGAAGAAGGAAGCCCTCGATATGAAGGCCTTCACCGATTACGCAGCCAAGAATGCCGTCCTGGTCGAAGTCGATTTCCCCAACCGAAAAAAGCTCCCCGCCGCGCTCGTGAAATCCAACGAGGCGCTCAAGAAGAAATTCGCCGTCGGGGGGTACCCAACGTTCGTGGTCACGGACGCCACCGGCAACGAGATCGGCCGCCAAGTCGGGTATCTCCAGGGTGGGCCGCTCGCATTCGTCGACAAACTCGAGAAGTTCAAGGCTAAGGCGAAGGCGGCTCCCTGACCGCCCAGAGCCTCTCTGAAAACTGGAATAGGCCCTGCGAATTTTCAGACTGGCTCTCAGGTCAAGCCACGGAAGAAGCCCCGCGCGGTGGCGCAGGTGGCCTCGCTCAGTGTTTCGAGCCCACAGCCCTTGTAGCCAGCAACGGCCTCCGCGAGTTCCCGGACGAACGCCGGTTCGCATCGCTTCCCCCGGTACGGAATGGGCGCCAGAAACGGGCAATCGGTCTCCAGCATGAATGAGCCCAGCGGCGCCGCGTTGAGCGCCTCCCGCACATTCTGCGCGCTCTTGAAGGTCGTGATTCCTGTGAAACTGACGAGCGATCCCGCCTCAAGCACCGCGACCGCCTCGGCCGCCGTGCCGGTGAAGCAGTGGAACACCCCCCGCATCCGATCCCGGTACGGCGTCAGGGTTGTAAGCGTCTCCTGAAAGGCCTCCCGCTGGTGGATGACGCAGTTCAAGCCCGCCGCCGCCGCCACCTCGAGTTGTTGCCGGAAGAGACTTCGCTGCATCGCGCGAATACGGTCCAGTTCCGCCGGCGTCTTGTCGCCCAGCCGGTACCAATCCAGCCCCGTCTCACCAATGCCCACCACCTTCGGCTGACGCACGAGCTCCGTCAGCTCCGGCACGATGTTCTCGGGTTCTTCGTGCGCGTGGTTCGGGTGGACCCCGACGACCGCGTAAACTGAAGGGAATCGGGCGGCCAGTTCGACGACCCGGCGACTCCCGGCGAGCGTGGTGCCAATGCAGACGACGCGAGTGATCCCGGCGAGCTGGGCGCGCTCCACCACCGCATCCAGATCCGCGGCGAAATCGGGAAAATCCAGGTGCGCGTGGGTGTCAAAGAAATCCGCCATGACCCCATTATCGGGGCACCAAGGCCCGGAGCAAAGGCTCGCGCCATGCCTTTTGCGCGCGGTCATAGGCGCCAAACCCTGCGCCGAACTCCCAGTACGCCCACGACATGCCGTGCTTCTCGGCTTCGGCTCGCACCGCCGCCGTCCAACGCGCCCGCGAATCCATGTCCGCCTTTTCGTAAGACCCGAACTCGCCCACGTAAAGCGGCCTTAGGTTCGCTTTGGCCCACGCAGCGGCCGTGCCGAAGTCTCGCGCGATTTCCCCCTTTTCCTCGGCCGTTCCCGTCCATGTTCTGCCCAGCGGCGGCGGATCCTGGCTGACCCATGTGGCGCCCTGATGGGTGAACTCGAACGGGCTGTAGTAGTGGAACGTGACGATCAGCGCGTGGTCATCCTCCGGCAGTCTCAGTCTCGGGAGGTGCGTGAGGTTGTTCCAAGACCCCGGCCCCACGATCACGATGCGTTTCGGGTTCGAAGCCCGCACAACCTTCAAGGCGTCGACCCATATCTCATTCCAGATCTCGTCCGTGAGCTTGTTGTGCGGCTCGTTCAAAAGCTCGAAGTACACGGTCTCCGGTCGATTCCGAAACTGCTCCGCCATCTGGCGCCACAACCCCAGGAAACGCTCCCGATGCGCCGCCGGGTCCAGAAAGATCTCGTCGTAGTGGTGCATGTTGATCACCGCCACGAGGCCGGCCCGTGTCGCCTCGTCCACGGCCCAATCCACCCGCTCCCGAAAGGCCTTGGAAATGGTGAACGGCACCGATCGCTCCGCGTGGGCAGACCACCGAATCGGGATTCGCACGGATTGAAATCCGGCCGCCTTCACCGTCGGGAAAAACGAGGCCTCCAGCCGGATTCCCCAAGCCCCCTCTTCGGGCGCGTCTAGGGCGTTCCCCAGATTGAGCCCCCTCCCGAGCCGCCGGTTCGCTTCGGCCGCGTCCAGACCCGCCGCGACCGTCTCGAATGCGCTCAAGGCCAGGAAGGCCGAAACCAGAACCACCACCCGAGTCAGGTCCACTTTCACGACCTGCTTCTGCGCCAACCCCTCGCCTCCCGCAAGAGTGCTGTGGGCAAGAATCCGCTTCCCGGCGCCGGGTTCGCCACTAATGCTCCCACCCGTTCGCATGCTGCACCGACTCACTCCGCCCTTCCTGGCCCTTCTCGGCGCTTGCTTCCTCAACGCCTGCGCGCCATCGCCGACAGCTTCCGCCCCACCCCCGCGCACGGGCGCGAGCCCCCCCGTTTTTCGCGAGGCAAAACTCATCGAGATCGACGGCGCCATTCTCACGGCGATTTCCAACCAATCCCTCCCGGGCGCCGTCCTCTGGCTCGAAAGCCGTGGCTCCAACTACCACCGCGCCTATGGCCAGCGGGCCGTTCTTCCGGCGCCGGAGCCCATGACCGAAGACACCCTCTTCGACGCCGCCTCGCTCACCAAGGTCGTCGCCACCGCGCCCGCGGTCATGCTCCTTGTGGAGCAGGGAAGAATTCGCCTCGACGCTCCTGTCCGTGACTACCTCCCTGGATTCACCGGCGACGGACGCGACGCCATCACCGTCCGTCACCTCCTCACCCACACCTCCGGGCTCCGACCCGGGATCGGCCTGAAGCCCGACTGGTCAGGTTACGAAGCGGGCATCGACCGCGCGGTGGCCGAAAAACCCACGGAACCGCCCGATCGCCGCTTCCGATACAGCGACGTGAATTTCATCCTCCTCGGCGAGATCGTCCGTCAGGTCAGCGGCACATCACTCGACGCCTTCTGCGCAACCCATCTTTTTCAGCCGCTTCGCATGACGCGAACCGGCTTCCGCCCCGCTCCCGAACTCCATCCCGTCATCGCTCCCACCACTCTTGAAAAGGACGTCTACCTTCGCGGCGTCGTTCACGATCCTACTTCCCGCCGCATGGGAGGCGTCACCGGACACGCCGGTCTCTTCTCCACCGCCTCGGACCTCGCCCGTTTCGCACGTGCCTTTCTGCAGGAAGGCGAACTCGACGGCGTCCGCGTTTTCCGGCCCGAGACAATCCGCACGATGACCTCCGTTCAGACCCCACCGGCGCTGATCGAAGCCCGGCGCGGCATCGGCTGGGATATTGATTCACCCTACGCCGGACCTCGCGGACAACACCTGACCCTGGGCAGCTACGGTCACACCGGCTGGACGGGGACGTCCCTCTGGATCGACCCATTCTCAAAAACCTTCGTCATCCTGATGGCCAACCGGAACCATCCCACCGAGGAAGGCAATGTACTCCCGTTGCGGCGCCTGCTGGGCACGCTCGCCGCCGAGGCGATCGAAGGTTTCAACTTCGCCGGCGTTCCCGGCGCACTACCAAGCCAACCCAGAACCGCCGCGCCTTCCCGAACGAGTGCCTCGGCCCCTTCAGCGAACGTTCGCAACGGTATC
>JBBQIU010000171.1:0-6391 GCA_038325245.1 Verrucomicrobiota bacterium | reverse complement strand
TGGCGGTGGCGCTCATCGTGCCCTTTACATTCTACCTGCCCAATCCAAACACCGGCCTCGCCCTGATCCTGGGGATCAGCTTCACCGCGATCTTCGCGGGAGACATTCCTTCCGTGTACCTGCGCATCCCCGGAACTCCGGCGTCGGCGGCGAGCACCATGGACGGGCACATGCTGGCACGGCAGGGGCGGGGACGCGAGGCGCTGATGCTGGATCTCTTGTGCTCCGTCCTGGGGGGACTTGTGGGGACGATGTTGTTGATGTTCCTGGCGCCCCAATTGGCCCGCTTCGCGCTTCGATTCAGCCATTACGAGTATTTCTGGCTGGGGGTGGCGGGACTCGCCGTCAGCGCGGTGGTGACCCAGGGACCACCCTTGAGGGGATTGATCGGGGCCGTTCTGGGGATGCTCCTGGCCACGGTCGGCATCGACCGAGTGTCGGGGATGCCGCGGTTCACGTGGGGACGTCCCGAACTGGCGGGCGGGATCGATTTCATCGCCGTGATGATCGGCTTGTTCGGGCTGGCCGAGGTGTTGCGTCAGTTGCGGCGCGGGAGCGCGTCGCACTTTGGCGGGGCGCGGGAGGGGATCCGCTATTCGGCGTGGATGGCCCTCGTGGAGCTGGGGCGTCATAAACTCCTTCTCGCGCGATCGGCATTGATCGGAACCCTGGTGGGGGCTCTCCCGGGCGCCGGGGCGGACATCGCGGCCTGGGCGGCTTACGGGGCAGCCCAGAGAACCTCCCGTACGCCGCAGGCATTCGGGACCGGCTCCGTCGAGGGCGTGGTGGCCCCGGCAACAGCGAACAACGCGGCGGTGGCGGGAGCATGGATACCGTCTCTCGTCTTCGGGATACCCGGTGACTCGATCACCGCGATCGCCTTGGGGGCGCTCCTGATGTACAACATCAAGCCCGGCCCCCTGGTCTTTGAGCAAAACGCGACCCAGATGCAGTCGATCTTCCTGATCGCGCTCATCACACAATTCCTGCTGTTGCCAGCGGGTTGGCTGGGCATACGGGCGTTCGGGTATGTGGTCCGACTGCCCCGCGCGGCCCTGGTTTCAGGGGTGGTGGTCTTCTCGGTGGTCGGCGCCTATTCGCTGAGGAACAGCCTGTTCGATGTGTGGGTGATGATCGGAGCCGGGGTGGCGGGTCTGTTGCTGGAGGCCCGAGGCGTGCCGCCTGCGCCGTTGATCCTTGGCCTCATTCTGGGGCCGATGATTGAGGACAACCTGCGCACCGGGCTGATCAAATCCCAGGGGGATTTCACCCCGTTCCTGACCCGTCCACTCAGTCTTGCACTGATCGCTCTCATGCTGGCGGCGGGAATTCTTCCCCGCTGGATGCGTCGTTTGGGTGCCGGCGTGCCCCGTGCCTCCCCCTCGGATCCCAATGCCCCCTCAACCACGCCATGAGAATCGATTTCCACGGAGCCATCTCGCCCCAGAATGCCAGGCTGCTCATCCACGGACTGGAACCGCTCCAACCGATGTTCATCGAGGAACCCTTGTTTCCGGGAAATCCTGGAGAAAGGCGCCGCGATCATTCTGCAGCCAGATCTCTGCCATGCCGCAAGCCCGGCGACTTGTTCCCGATCGAAACACGGGCATACTCCGGGCGGAATTCATACATGCCGAGCTCCCACCCCATGACACGCTTCCTCCTCGCTCTCGTCGCCGCGACGACGGGATTCATCGCTCCGGCGCAGCCAACTCCCTCCGATGCGCACGCGGACTTGCTTCCCCTACCGCCCGCAGACGCTGTGGATTTTCTCCGGGATGTGCGGCCAATCCTCTCGACGCATTGCTTCAAATGCCACGGACCGGATGCCAAGGCACGGAAAGCAGGACTGCGGCTCGATGTGCGGGAGGAGGCCCTCAAGCCGGCCAAGTCCGGAGATCGAGCCATCGTTCCCCATCAGGTCGATGAATCCTCACTGACCGAGCGCGTCCTCAGCACGGACGAAGACGAGGTCATGCCACCGCCCTCTGCGAAGATTCCCCTCACGCCCGAGCAGAAGGATATCCTGCAACGCTGGATCGCCCAAGGCGCCGAGTACCGCCCCCACTGGGCCTTTGTTCCGCCCCGGCGACCTCCCGTTCCCACGCTTCCATCACCCGTCTCCACCGAAAGCACCGCGTCGTCCGTCGGCAATCCAATCGATGCCTTCATTCGCGCGCGATTGGCCCGGGAGGGAATCGCCCCTTCCCCGGAAGCGGATCGCGCCACACTGATTCGACGGATCTACCTCGACCTGATCGGATTGGTTCCCTCGCCACAAGAAGCTGACGCCTTCATTCGAGACCCGGAGCCTGAAGCCTACGAACGACTCGTGGACCGACTGCTGGCGTCAGAACATTACGGAGAACGCTGGGCGAGGCGGTGGATGGACCTCGCCCGGTATGCCGACACCAACGGCTACGAGAAGGACCGTCCCCGGTCGATGTGGCCCTGGCGCGATTGGCTGATCCACGCACTGAACGAGGATGTTCCCTTCGACCGTTTCACCATCGAGCAGATCGCGGGCGACATGCTCCCGGACGCCTCCTCATCCCAACGGATCGCCACGGGCTTCCACCGGAACACAATGATCAACGAGGAGGGCGGGGTCGATCCACTCGAGTTCCGGTTCCACGCCATGGTGGATCGCGTCCATACCACGGCGACCACCTGGCTGGGCCTGACCATGGCGTGCGCCCAATGCCACACCCACAAGTACGATCCGATCGAGCATCGGGAGTATTTCCAGTTCATGGCGTTCCTGGACAATTCGGACGAGCCGGTCATGGACGTGCCCGATTCGGGGAAGGCTGCAAGACGGGGGGAGATTGAGGCGAAGATCGCTGCGCTCGAAGGGGAGCTTCCGCTTCGTTTTCCGCCCCAGGAAAACCGCATCCTCGTGACTCCCACCGCCGATCGGGCTTCAGCGGAGAGCGGCTCCAACCCCACGGCCCTGTCCGACGGTTCGTTTCGATTCTCAGGCCCTGTCTCCGACAAGGACACCTACACATTCCAATTCGAAACCGCGCTCACCAACGTCACCTCCCTGAATCTCGATGCTCTCGCCGACGACACCCTTCCCAGCAAGGGTCCCGGTCGGACGCCCCACGGCAATTTCGTCCTGAGCGAAATCGAGATCACCGCGACACCCGTGAACGCCCCCGCGTCCACAACGCCCACAACCGTCCGGATCGCCTCGGCGAACGCCGATTTCTCCCAGGACGGCTTTCCCGTCGGCAACGCTTTCGATGGAAAGCCGGACACAGGTTGGGCCATCGCCGGGCAAGGCGCCTGGAACATCAATCGCCACGCCACGTTCCAATTCGTCGAACCCGCAGGCTTTCCAGAAGGAACGCGATTCACCATTCGACTAATTCAAAATCATGGCGCTCAACATCTTATCGGACGTGTCCGCCTCGCTTTCGGCACCGAAAAGGACGACCCGCGACCGCTCGAAAGACGACGGGGAGAGAATCTGGCCCGGCGATTCAACGACTGGCAACGGCGCGAAGCCGACCGCGCACGCGCATGGATCCCACTCACCCCCATCAGGGCCACAAGCACTATCCCCGTGCTGGCGGTTCAGGCGGACGCTTCCGTGCTGGTCAGCAGTGATCAGACCAAGAGCGATACGTATGAACTGCAATTTCGCTCTGAGCTCCGCGGCATCACGGCGATTCGCCTGGAGGTGCTGCCGGATGCTCGCTTTCCCCAGAACGGCCCGGGCCGCGTCTACTTCGAGGGTCCTCTGGGGGATTTTTTCCTCTCCACATTCACGCTACGGGACGGCGAGCATCCCTTGAAACTGGTCCGCCCGTCCCAGACGTTTGCCAGCGGCGCCAACACGGCCGCCAAAGCCCTGGACGATGACCAGCAATCCGGATGGTCCATTGATGGGGGGCAGGGACGACGTCACGTGGCGGTTTTTAATCTCGAGACACCCATTGCGGATGCCTCCGACCTCCGCCTCTCGATGCTCTTCGAGAAATATTATCCGGCCGGACTCGGGCGATTCCGAATCTCCGTCACCACCGATCCCAGGGGCGCCGACGCCATGGCCCTCCCGGATGCATTGGAGACCGCCCTCAGCAAGCCCGGCGTCGAGCCATCCGAAGGCGACACTCGCGGCCTCCTCCAAGCCTTCATGCAGGTCGCTCCCGAATTGGCATCTGAACGCGAGGCGATCGGGAAACTCCGGCGCGGGATGCCCGCTTTCCCAACGACGCTGGTCATGCAGGAACGTCCAGCGGACAACCCCCGCACCACACGCCTCCGCACGCGCGGCGAGTTTCTCCAGCCTGCGGAGCCCGTGACGGCAGCGCTGCCGGCCTTCCTTGTCGCCTCGTTCGTGGAACAGCCCACAAATCGCCTTCAATTCGCCCGCTGGCTCGTCTCGCCGTCCAACCCGCTCACGGCGCGTGTGGTGATGAACCGGCATTGGTCCGCGTTTTTCGGCCATGGACTCGTACGGACGACGGAAGATTTTGGGTTCCAGGGAGAACTGCCGTCTCATCCGGAACTCCTCGATTGGCTGGCCGTCGAGTTCATGGCCCGCGGGTGGTCGCAGAAAGCGATGCATCGACTGATCGCACTGAGTGCCACGTACCGCCAATCGTCCCGCGTCCTTCCCATTCACCTGGAAAAGGATCCGCAAAACCGATTGCTGGCTCGGGGCCCACGTATCCGGATCGAGGGTGAGATCGTCCGCGACCTTGCCCTGAGCGCCAGCGGGCTTCTCTCCCCCAAACTCGGCGGTCCGAGCGTCTTCCCCTTCCAGTTGCCGAGCATCACGCGCGAGGGCACCTACGGGCCGTTGGAATGGAAAATAAGCGAAGGCGAAGACCGATATCGTCGTGGTCTATACACCTTCGCCAAACGGACCGCTCCCTACGCCACGTTCCAGACCTTCGACGCCCCCAGTGGCGAGGCGTGCGTCGCTCGCCGGGAAGTCTCCAACACCCCCCTTCAATCCCTCACCCTGCTCAATGACGCCGCCTTCATGGAAGCCGCCCAGGCCCTGGGCCGCCTGGCTGCCGCCCTCGATGCGCCCGACGAAGCCCGCGCCATCCTCCTCTTCCGCCGAACGCTGGTACGCGCACCCGAACCCGCTGAACTGAAACGCCTTCTCGATTTCCTCGAGAATCAGCGCAGCCGGATTGCCCGGGGAGAACTCAAGGCCGACGATCTCGCCGGTTTCGGCGAAGGTCCCGCCGCCGAACGAGCCGCATGGACAGCTCTCGCCCGTGCCCTGCTGAACCTCGACGAAACCGTCACCCGCGGCTGAAGGGCTGAACACGATTCAAAAAAAGCACCCCGCCCACGACCCGGCGCCCGTTCTGGAAAACAACCTTTCCGCCACAACCCGATCCTCCTCCGATCCCCGTCCCTCCCGTGAAGCCTTCCCTCATCCCCCCCTTTCCTGTCACCCGACGCTGGTTCCTCCGCGACTGCGGCGTGGGGGTCGGAAAGATCGCCCTGGCCGGCCTCCTGACCGATTCGTTCCAACGCCGCCTCCTGGCCGCACCCGACCTCACCGCTGGCGTCGGGAATCCTCTCGATCCCCGCCCCACCCATTTCCCAGGCAAAGCGAAAGCGGTGATCCATCTCTTCATGGCCGGCGCCCCAAGCCAACTTGACCTCTTCGACAACAAACCCGAACTCGCCAGACTCGAGGGCAAACCCCTGCCACCGTCGGTCATCATGGGCCAACGCTACGCCTTCATCCGACCGGACGCCGCTGTCCTCGGGCCACGCTTCAAATTCGCCCGGCACGGCCAGACTGGAACCGAACTGTCCGAGGTCCTGCCTCACCTCGCCTCCGTCGTCGACGACATCTGCGTGGTCCGCTCGTGCAAGACCGACCAGTTCAACCACGCACCGGCTCAGATTTTTTTCAACACCGGCTTCGGCCAGCCCGGACGCCCCAGCCTCGGTTCCTGGGTCACCTACGGTCTTGGCTCCGTGACACAGGACCTCCCGGCTTTCGTGGTCATGTCCACCGGCGCCGGCATCAGCGGAGGCGCCGCGAATTGGTCCAGCGGCTTTCTCCCCACCTACTTCTCCGGCGTCCGATTCCGGAACTCCGGCGACCCCATCCTCAACGTCTCCAACCCCAAAGGCGTGGACGCCCAACTTCAACGTGAAACCCTTGAACTCATCGGCGACCTCAATCGCCGGCAACTGGGAACGGTCGGCGATCCGGAAATTGAATCGCGCATCCAGAGCTACGAGATGGCGTCACGCCTGCAAACGTCGGCCCCCGAATTGATGGATCTGCGCAAGGAAAGCCCCGAGACCCTGAAGCTCTACGGATGCGACCCCGACAAGGCCTCCTTTGCCCGCGCCTGCCTGCTCGCGCGGCGGATGGTCGAACGCGGCGTTCGCTTCATCA
>JBBQIU010000170.1:0-6416 GCA_038325245.1 Verrucomicrobiota bacterium | reverse complement strand
GCACCTTCCCCTGCCGGACTCCCTGCGCCTCGTGATCTGCGACTCCGGTGTCAAACACGCCCTTGCCGGTGGCGAATACAACGCCCGCCGCGCCCAATGCGAGGAAGCAGTCGTCTATCTTCGTAATTTTCTCCCGACCCTCCGCGCCCTCCGTGACGTGACTCCGGATCAATTGTCCGAGTTCGCCGGCGGTCTCTCTCACATCGTCCAGCAACGTTGCCGCCACGTGGTGTCGGAAATCGCCCGGGTCCATGCCTTCGCCCACGCCCTCGAAACCGGCCACCTCTCCGATCTCGGAACCTTGATGGCCGCCTCCCACGCGAGCCTCCGCGATGACTACGAAGTGAGTTGTGAGGAACTCGATGTCCTGGTTGAGATCGCCGCCACCGCTCCAGGCCTCGTTGGCGCAAGAATGACCGGAGGCGGCTTCGGCGGCTGCACCGTCAATCTCGTCGCCGCCACGTCGGCGGACGCCTTCCAGGCCCACGTCGCCCGTGCCTTCGAAGCCCGCACCGGGCGCGTCGCCCGGATCTTCGTCACGGACCCCGCCGACGGCGCCTCGGTGGCCGTCTTGTCACCTATCCAGCAATCTCAACCACAAATGCGTCACCCCTAGACCACTTGACCGTCCCTTGGGACCGCTACACAACGTTCGGCAAGATCACAACACATGCCAAAGTTCAGGGTCTTAGTTCACGGAGAGAATTTGCATACCAAGACAGATGGCACGGAAGAGCGCCTTGGCTTCTACAGGCAGGTCGAAGTCCATGCTGATACTGCTTTCCTAGCTCAGGCATTGGCAGTCGAGAAGACCAGATGCGATCCGCGGCTACATGAGCTGTCGATGAATTCGGATGTAGATGCCATTCGCATATCCGCGGAGACGGTTAATGAGGTCGGAGGAGATGCAGATGGCGAGACGGGCTTCATTCTCTATTCGGAGGACGAGGATGATTGATTATGGCCGAACCAGACGGTCGAGGGAACCGGTGCCCGGCGCGTGGCTTGGACGCTGATTTGTTGAGGTTTGAGTGTTGATTGGAGGTTCACGGCGCTCCCGGCACCGGTCCCTCACCTTAGCGTTCGGCGGATTGACGTTCCAGCCCTGCGTGCAAACATCGAGGCATGAAGGTGCGGGAGATCCTCGAAAGGCTCCAACGCGAAGGTTGGGTGATGCGCCGTGAGAGGGGAAGCCATCGGCAGTTCTTCCACCCGGCTTACCCCGAGCGCAGGGTGACCGTTGCTGGGCATCCCCATCTCGACCTCCCGAAGGGAACCATGCACAGCATCTTTAAACAGGCAGGCTGGAGTTGATCATTATGCGATACGCGATTGTCATTGAGCCAAGCGAGAACGGCTTTGGCGCCTACGTGCCGGATCTCCCAGGCTGTGTCGCGGCCGGGCAGACGTTGGCGGAAACGGAGGCGCTGATCCGCGAGGCTATCGAGTTCCATCTGGAGGGGCTTCGAGAGGACGGCTTGGCGACACCTTTGCCCTCGGCGCTCGCCCAGTACGTCGAGATATGATTGCCGAATCATTGAGTCCTGCGAACGGAGGTTGAGCCCGAGTCCCAGAGCTGACCCTGCACCCGCCGTCGCAGACCCAGGCGTTCGGTGCCTTGACGGGCTGCACTGGCATAGCGTGCAATGGGGTCAAGTCCCGACATGTAACATTTGTCGCGAGGCCACGGGGGCAATTGTTGTATGTCGGGATTTGACCCCATTGTTCGCGTATGAAGATGTTCTCGCTCGTATCGGCCGGCGCCTCGGCTCATGAGGGTCCTCATACTGCCGGAGGCCGCCGAGGAATTCGAAGATGCCGCCGACTATTACGAGCGACAGCAGGCTGGTTTAGGCCACCGATTTCGAGACGATGTTGATCATCATATCCGTTGGATACGCCACAACGCCGGAATTCCTCGGTTGCGTCAGGGTCGATATCGCAGAGTAAATCTGAAGATATTTCCCTACTATGTCGCCTACCCAGTCTACAGCGATTCGATCTGGATTCTCGCGATTGCACACGGGCACCGATGACCTGAGTACTGGATCAGCGGGAGATTGAAGACCGGACAACCATTGGGTCCCGCGAACGACGGCTGAGCCATACGTTCCAGGTTGGCGGCCCAAACACGCGTCATGACGACGCCGTTCCGCTCAGACTCCGTCCCCCAGCTCCAGCAACCGATCAAACTGGGCCGTCGTCACGGGCATCACCGATAACCGGGAGTTCTTGACCAGCACCATCTCGCGAAGCGCGGCGTCCGCCTTGATGAACGCCAGCGTCACGGGCGTCTTCAGCGCGCGCACCGCTGCCAGATCCACGCACGACCAGTCGCCTTCCTCCGCCGTCGGGTCCGGATACGCCGCCCGAACCACTTTCGCGATCCCCACCACTTCCTTGCCCTCGCCACTGTGGTAATACGCCACCCGATCCCCCACGGCCATCGCCCGGAGATTCAGTCGCGCCTGATAGTTCCGGACGCCCGTCCACGCCGTGCGCCCGTCCTTCACAAAATCAACCCAAGCGTAAGTGCCCGGCTCCTGTTTCACCAACCAATCGTGCTTTGACATGGATTCCGTTGCCGTGGTTCAGCCTTCAGCCTTCAGCCTTTCGCATTTCAGCCCGATCCCCCCCCCACTACGATGCGCCCGTGGACCTTGCCGCGAATCTCGAAGAAATCCAACGCCGCATCCGCGCCGCGTGCGAACGGGCCGGTCGCGATCCCTCCACCGTCGAACTCATGGCCGTCAGCAAGAATCACCCGCCTGAATCCGTTCGCGCCGCCGCCATTCTCGGCGTCCGGCTCTTCGGCGAAAACCGCGTCCAGGAAGCGCGCTCGAAGATTCCCCACTGCCCGGGCCACCTCCGCTGGCACCTCATCGGCCATCTTCAGTCCAACAAGGCCCGCGACGCCGTCCAGGCGTTTGAAATGGTTCAGGGCGTCGACAGCCTCCGTCTGGCCGGGGAACTGAACCGCCGCGCCGACGCCATCTCCCGGACCCTCCGGATTCTTGTCGAGGTCAACGTCGCCGGCGAGTCCACCAAGTTCGGGTATCGCCCGTCTCAGTTCCTCGAGGAACTCGCCCAACTCAATGCCCTCCGGCGCCTCGAGATCCATGGCCTGATGTGCATGGCCCCCTACGCACCCAATCCGGAAACGGCCCGTCCCGTATTCCGCCGATGCCGGGAGCTTGCCATCGAAGGGGCCCAGCTTCTGGGGGCACCTCTCCCCGTCCTCAGCATGGGTATGAGCGGCGACTTCGAGGTCGCCATTGAGGAAGGCTCCACCCTCGTCCGCATCGGCACGGCCCTCTTCGGCGAACGCCCACAGGCGCTCTCGCAAACCCCCTCGGCCCACGAATGACTGTCCGGGGGGTCCGTTGCCGACGGTCAGTCGTCCGTCGTCTCTGGTGCGTTGCGGCTTGCCCATCGCGCAGACGACCCCTCCGACGGGCCACCGATTACTCTCCCATCCCCCACAACCAATACTTGGCAGCCCGCCGTCGCCGCCTACCCTTCGCGCATGCGCCGAATTTGCCTCGCCCTTGTTCCGTTGGCTGTCCTGGTCTCCTCGGCGACCGCTGCCCATTGGCACCAGTTCCGCGGACCCGAGGGAGACGGCATTGCGCGCCGTGCGAAACCAGCCCTCGAGTGGTCGGACGATAAGAACATCGCCTGGAAGGCGCCGATCCCCGGCCGCGGCTGGGCATCGCCCGTGATCTGGGGCAACCGGATCTGGCTCGCGACCGCCACCGAGGACGGTCGCGAATTGTCGGTCGTGACCGTCAATGGCGATTCCGGCCAGGTGCAGCGCATCCAAAAACTCTTCGACATAGAGGCACCGCAGTTCTGCCACCGATTCAACAGTTACGCGTCGCCGACCCCCGTCGCCGAGGAGGGGCGCGTCTATGTCACGTTCGGTTCGCCGGGCACAGCCGCACTCGACGCCGAGACCGGCAAGGTCTTGTGGGAACGCCGCGATTTCGTCTGCAACCATTATCGCGGAGCCGGCTCGTCCCCGATCCTTCATGGCGACCTGCTCATCATGAACTTCGACGGCAGCGACCACCAATTCATCGTCGCCCTGAACAAGGGGACCGGTGAAACCGTCTGGCGCGTGAATCGCTCCGTGGATTTCCAGGACCTGGGCCCCGACGGCAAACCAAAACTGGAAGGCGATCTCCGCAAGGCCTACGGCACCCCACACGTCGCCCTCATCGACGGTATTCCGAACCTCCTGAGCCAGGGCGCCAGCGCACTGTACTCCTACGACCCCGCGACAGGCGCCGAGTTCTGGCGAGTCGAAGAACGCCAGAATCACTCCGCCAGCACTCGTCCCCTTTATGGACTCGGAATGGTGTTCGTTCCCTCCGGCTTCTCCCAGGGCCAGTTGCTCGCCATCCAACCCGGCAAGAAGGGCGAGACCGTGGACGCCAACGCGGAACCGTCCGCCGACACTCGGCTGCGCGTGGTCTGGAAGAGCAAGCGAACGATCCCCAAAAAACCCTCACTCCTGCTCCACGACGGAATCCTCTTCGGCATCGAGGACGGCGGCTTCGCCACCTGTTGGGATGCCCGGACCGGCGAAACCCTCTGGAACGAACGGGTCGGAGGCAATCACTCCAGCTCCCCGCTGCTCGCCGATGGCCGAATCTACACCTTCAGCGAGGAAGGCAAGACCGCCGTCATCGCGGCGGCGCGGGAATACAGGAAGCTCGCCGAAAACACGCTCGGCGACGGCTTCATGGCGTCCCCGGCTGTGCTCGGGGATGCCTTGATCCTGCGCTCACGCACCCACCTCTACCGTGTCCAAGAAGACGGCGCAGGCGTTCCCCCGCCGCATTCAGGGTCTCCTCCCGTTTCGCGAAGTGGAACCGGATCAGGTGATTCACGGGTTCCTTAAAGAAACTTGAACCGGGCACTCCGGCGACCCCTACATCACGCGCCATCCACTCAGCCGCCTCGGTGTCGCTCGCGAAGCCCAGGCTCGAGATATCCACCAGGACGTAATACGCGCCTTGCGGAACCGTGTAGGGAAGTCCCGTGGCGGACAAATGCTCCAGGAACACATCCCGTTTCCTCCGGTAACCCTCCAGGAACTCCACGTAGTAGCCGTCCGCGAATTCCAGGGCTGTCACCGCCGCCTCCTGGATCGGCGCTGCGGCGCCGATGGTGAGGAAATCATGGACCTTCCGGGCCTCGGCGATCACCGCCGGAGCCGCATGCACATACCCCAGTCGCCAACCCGTGATGGAGTAGGTCTTGGACAGCGAGTTGCACGTGATCGTCCGGTCGAACATCCCCGGCAACGCCCCGAAGTACACGTGCTCGTGAGGCGCGTACACGATGTGCTCATACACCTCGTCCGTGATCACGAAGACGTCGTGCTTCTCCGCCAGCGCCCCGATCGTCAACAACTCCGACCGCGTGAAGACCTTGCCCGTCGGGTTGGATGGATTGCACACCACGATCGCCTTCGGCTTCTGCGCGAACGCCCGCTCCAGTTCCGCCATTTCGAATCCGAAATCCGGCGGGCGCAACGGCACATAAACCGGCTCCGCCCCCGACAGAATCGCGTCCGCCGCGTAGTTCTCATAGAACGGCGAGAAGACGACGACCCGGTCCCCCGGATTGCACGCCGTCATCATGGCCACCATCATCGCCTCCGTCCCCCCGCACGTGACCACCAACTCCCGTTCCGGATCCACCGGCAGACCCGAAAACCGCGTGATCTTCCGGGCCAGTGCCTCTCTGAAGCGCGGGGCGCCCCACGTGACCGCGTACTGATGATGCGCCCCCCGGGCCGCCCGCTCCAATGCATCCACCAACGCCCCCGGCGGATCGAAATCCGGAAACCCTTGCGCGAGGTTGATCGCTCCATGGCGGTTCGCGATCCGCGTCATGCCGCGGATCACCGACTCGGAAAAAACAGAAAGGCGCGTCGCGGTCTTGGGCATCTTCGAGGACTCAGACGATGAGGGAGATCGTCGGAATGACTCAAGCACACCCGCAGAGTGGAAGCAGGCATCCCGCGCAGCGAACGACCCGTGAACCAAAACTTTCGCCATGGGTGCGCGGGGGAAAGGGATGATGGATTCCCCGGAACACGCCCCGCCCGTTCTTCGCGCCTTCGGCGATTGGAGTTTGGCCATTACTGGCCGGCCGCCGCCAAGTGGGGCGGTATGAGACTGCCCAGGGCGCGATGCCCTGATCGTTCTACACAACGCGCGCGGATGGAATTTCCCAATCCCGAAGGGATTGCGTCCCGAAGCCCAGCAGGGTTGCGAGGAACGAGCTACCCTGGGTGGGATCGCACAATCACCCACAACCCCAACGGGGTTGCGTCGAGGTGGCACAACCCCGTTGGGGTTGATGCATTGAACGTCGTTTACCCAGAGTAGGCCCGCTTCGCG
>JBBQIU010000169.1:0-6455 GCA_038325245.1 Verrucomicrobiota bacterium | reverse complement strand
CGGCCCCGAAAGCCGAGGCGGTGGCCGATTACACGAAGATTCTGGAGAACAAAGAGATCCAGGGCGTGATCGTGGCGACTCCATCGCACAAGCACCGGGAAGTTGTGGATGCGGCGCTCAAGGCTGGGAAGCACGTCTTTTGCGAAGCGCCTCTCGCACACACGGTTGAGGACGCCCGGGCGATTGCTGAGGCCGCCAAAGCCGCAAGGTTCCAGAATTTCCAGGTGAGTCTGGGGTTACGTTCAGATAAGCAGCGTCGATTCCTTCTCGACTTCATCCGCGCGGGTGCGGCCGGAAGAACGGTCAAGGCCCGGACCCAATGGCAAAAGAAGCAGAGCTGGCGGCAGACCTCGCCGAACGCGGAACGCGAGAAGGAACTGAACTGGCGTCTGGCCAGGGAGACGTCGCCGGGGTTGATCGGCGAGATTTCGATTCATGCCTTGGACAACATCGCCTGGTTCCTGGGCTCGCGACCCACGGCGGTGACGGGTTTTGGCAGCACGATTTTGTGGGACGATGGACGCGAGATTCCGGACACCGTGGAGGCGGTGTACGAGTTTCCCAGGGGTGCCATGGTCAACTGCGAGGTGACGCTGGCGAACTCATTCGACGCCGAGTACGAGATGATTTACGGGACGGACGCCACGGTGATGCTCCGCGGCAAGAAGGCGTGGATGTTCAAGGAGGTTGACGCTCCGTTGTTGGGTTGGGAGGTCTACGCGATCAAAGAGACGTTCTACAAGGAGACGGGCATCGCATTGGTCGCCGACGCGACGAAGCTGATCGACCGGGGCAGCAAGCCGGAGGAGGAAGTCCCTTACACGAACACGCCGCTGTATTACGCCCTCGAGGCGTTTGCCTACAACACGGACGTTGTCCATACGGCGGTGGCGGATTTCATCGAGAATTTCGGCGATGACGACAAGGACGCGATGGCGGAAGCCGTGGCCGCCGCGTCGATCAACAACCATCCGGCGGCCACGTGGCGCGATGGATACGAGGCCACGGTGATGGCGCTCAAAGGCAACGAGGCCGTCCTGAAGAAGGGCCGTGTCGAAATCCCGACTTCCCTGTTTGAGATTTAGAAGCAGAAGGCATGACCATGAAGAACCTCCCCCGACTGGCCCTGATCGGCGCCTTATTCGCCGTTTCAATGAACACCCTGGGCGCCGACATGCTGAAGTACCGGGGCAAACCCGGGAGCAAGATGCGCATCGAGGGCACCTCCACGATCCACGACTGGTGGTCGGAGAGCATCCAAATGGTCGGTCGTGTGGAACTCGACCCGTCGTTCCCGACCGATCCGGCGAACACGGAACTCAAGCCAGGACCGATTCCGGCGAAGGCCAACATCACCATTCTGGCGCGGACCTTTCAGTGCCAGTGGGGCGCCCCGATGAACGCGGTCATGCTGGAGAGCCTGGATGCCGACAAGTATCCGAAGATCGAGTTCAGGCTGACAGAGCTCACTTACAAGGAACCCAAGGATGGCGCCTTGGTCTTCGACGCGAAGGGTGACATGACGGTGCGCGGAGTGACCAACGCCGTCGCATTGCCGGTGCAGATTGAGCGGGTGGACGCCAAGAAGATGAAGATCAAGGGGGCCGTCGGCGTGAAGATGTCCGACTTCAAGATCCCGCCGCCCGCGCCGAAGATCGCACTGGGGGCGATCAAGACGGCCGACGAGGTGACGTTGACGTTCGACTGGAATGTCGAGTTGCAGCCCGCGACCGCGCCCTGAAGTCAAAGCGGAATAAGTTAGGGCTTCGCCCGGGACCCCGGCCTTGGCATAAGCCAGGCATGCGTTATCGGCGATTTGGCCGTACCGAGCTTCAGCTCCCCGTCTTTTCGTGCGGGGGCATGCGCTACCAACACAAGTGGCAGGACGTTCCGTGGTCGGACGTGCCCAAGGAGGGGCAGGCGAACCTCGAAGCGACGATCCACCGGGCCGTTGAATTGGGGATTCATCACATCGAAACGGCCCGGGGTTATGGATCCAGCGAGATGCAACTCGGGCCGGTGTTGAAACAGTTCCCCCGGGAACGGTTGATCGTGCAGACCAAGGTGGCTCCGATGGCGACGCCGGAGGAGTTTCTGAAGACTTTCGACCGTTCGATGACGTACCTGCAGCTCGACCACGTCGAACTGTTGTCGTTGCACGGGATCAACAACCGAACGCTGCTGGACTGGTCGTTGCGGCCTGGAGGATGTCTCGACGCGGCGCGGCGGTTGCAAAAGGAAGGACGCTGCCGCTCTGTCGGGTTCTCCACCCACGCGACCCCGGATATCATCCTGGAGGCGATCCGGAGCGACGGTTTCGATTACGTCAACCTGCACTGGTACTTCGTGAACGAGCTGAATGCTGCAGCCATTCCCGAGGCGCGAAAGCGGGACATGGGGGTCTTCATCATCAGCCCGAACGACAAGGGCGGGAAGCTCTACGAGCCCCCTCCCAAGCTGGTCGAAATGTGCCGACCGCTGTCCCCGATGCAATTCAACGATCTCTGGTGCCTCGCGAATCCCCAGGTCCACACCCTCAGCCTCGGGGCGGCGCGCCCGTCGGATTTCGATGAGCACGTCGCGGCGCTGGAACACTATGACCGGATGCACGAGATCCTTCCGCCGATTGAGGCCAGGCTGCGGGCGGAAGTGGACCGGGTCGTGGGTCGCGATTGGCGCCTGCACTGGCCGGAGGGACTGCCGGAGTACGTCCAGGTTCCGGGTGAGGTCAACGTGCTCGAGATCCTTCGCCTGTGGACTTATGCCAAGGCGCTGGACCTGGTCGACTGGGGCAAGATGCGGTACAACCTGCTCGGCAACGCGGACCATTGGTTTCCCGGGGAGCACTGCGGCAAGGGGGGCGTTTCGAATCTGACCGAGGCCCTTCGACCGAGTCGGTTCGCCGATCGGATTCCCAGGATCCTGGAGGAGGCTCACGGGATGCTCTTTGAGGGACCGGTCAAGCGGTTGAGCCAAAGTTGAATGCCGCACCATGTGCACGCGGTTGTCTGCCACACGTTTGTCTTTCGCGAAGGCCCGACAACGGGCAGGGTCCGCCCGTGGATTCCGCGCCCGTAGACTGCGCCAGGGAGGGAGTTGTTGCCGCCGGAAATGCGGCACCGATTCCCCGCACTGAAATTCCGTACGCGCTCACGCTGTTCCGGTTCATGCAGATGGGCCGGGTGGTTGACCAGGTGGAGATGGAGTTGGTCAACCGCGGCGAGGCGTTCTTCCACGTCGGTGGCGCTGGGCACGAGGCCACGGTGGCGCTGCACGGGCACCTGGGAACCCAGGACTGGCTGCATCCCCATTATCGCGACAAGGCACTGCTCCTGGCGCGCGGGTTGCCACCCGATGAGTTTTTCCACGCCCTGCTGGCCAACGTGGGTTCGGCCTCGCTCGGCAGGCAGATGTGCGCCCACCTGAGCGCGCCTTCCCTCAACGTCTTGACGATGACCGCGCCGGTGGGGAACACGTCGCTGCAGGCGGTGGGGGTGGCCCAGGAACTGGTGGTGAGACAGAGACGACGTACGCCGGCCCGGAACGGCTCGAGTCATTCGGGGGAACCGGCCACGTATCCCGTTGTGCTCTGTGCCCTGGGCGACAGCGCCTCCCAGCAGGGTGAGTTTCTGGAGGCCGTGGCTGAAGCGGTGCGGGCCCGGTTGCCGGTGCTGTTTCTCATCGAGGACAACGGTTACGGGATCTCGACCAAGACGGCGGGCAACACGTTCTATCACCTGCCCTCGGGGCCGCAGTCGTCTTTTTATGGCCTGCCCGTCCACCGAATGGATGGCCGCGACGTGCTGGCTTGTTCCACGGCGTTTGAACCCGTCATTGCGGAGGTGCGGTCCGGTGCGCCCGCGATCGTGGTGATGGAGATGGAACGGTTGACGCACCACACCAACGCCGACGACGAGCGCATCTACCGCGATCCTGCCGAGATGCAGCGGGCCCGCCATGAAGCGGACCCCATCGCGCGACTTCGAGATCGTTTAATCGCGACCGGGGTGCCGGAAAAGGATTTGGCCGGCATCGAAGCCGAAGTCGAACGTGGCGTGCGGGAGGCCGCGGACCGGGCCTTGGCGACCCCGAATCCGGAGACAAACCGGGACGCCCGTCCACCTGCGGCGACGGCGACCCGGGCGCCCGGGCCTTCGGGGAATTCGGATGCATTGGAAACGGCGACGCTGACAATGCTGGAGGCGATGCGAGAGGTGCTTCGGAGGCATCTGGCCAGCGATCCGGCGGTCTCGCTGTTCGGAGAAGACATTGAGGATCCCAAAGGCGACGTCTTCGGGCTCACGCGGGGTCTGACCCGGGCGTTCCCCACCCAGGTGAAGAATTCGGCCCTCACTGAGTCGACGATTCTTGGAGTCAGCATCGGGCGCGCGCTGGCCGGTGGACGCCCGGTGGCGTTCATCCAGTTCGCGGATTTTCTTCCATTGGCCTTCAACCAGATCGCCTCGGAACTATCGACGATCTACTGGAGAAGCGACGGGGGTTGGAAATCGCCTGTGATCGTTCTGGCGCCTTGTGGTGGGTACCGACCCGGATTGGGCCCGTTCCATGCCCAGACGTTTGACAGCACCCTGGCGCATCTGCCCGGGATCGACGTGGTCGTGCCGAGCACGGCGGCGGACGCGGCGGGACTCTTGAACGCGGCGTTTGCGAATCAGGCGACCGGGCGGCCCACGGTGGTCCTGTACCCAAAGGCCTGCCTCAATGATCCGGCCCTGTCGGCGCCGGCCTCGGCACTGGATGTGGTCCTTCAGCCCGGAAAGGCGCGGGTGCTTCGGCGTGGGGATTCCCTGACCCTTGTCGGTTGGGGAAGCACCGTGCCGATGTGCCTTGGGGCGGCCGACGAGCTGGAAGCGGTGGGTGTGATGGTCGAGGTGATCGACTTGCTGTCGCTGAGTCCGTGGGATAGCGAGACGGTGTGCGCCAGCGCCCAGCGGACCGGGCGCCTGATCGTGGTGCAGGAGGACAATCTGACCGGTGGCTTCGCTGGCGAGGTGATCGCCGCGGTCGTGGAGGCGGTGCCGACGCCGGTGCGATGCAAACGCGTGGCGCGGCCGGACACGCATGTTCCGTTCAACTACGTGAACCAACTGGAGTTGCTGCCTGGGTTGCCTCACATCCTGGAGGCGGCCGCGGAGATGTGCGGTCTCGATCTGGCATGGGAGGAGGAGGTGGCGCGATTGGACGGCCTCTTCGTCCTCGAAGCCGTGGGATCGAGCCCGGCGGACCAGACGGTCTCCGTCGTTGAGTGGCGGGTGAAGCCCGGCGACACCATCGAGGCCGGCGATCTGATCGCGGATTGCGAAGCCGACAAGGCCACCTTCGAAATGCGGGCACCGGTCGGGGGCGTCATCCGGGAATTGCTGGCCGTGGACGAAAAGGTTCCGGTCGGAAGTCCCCTGGCGCGGATCCAGACCGCACCCACCCGGGCGCCTGCAAAGGTGCGCCGCGTTCCGGCGCCGCGAAAACCACGGCTGACCCGTCGTGCACCGGACGGCGTCCCGGCGGGCGCTGTTTCTGTTGCGCCGGCGTGGTCGGCGGGCGTCTTCGTGCCCGAGCCAGCCTTGGGCAGGGAGGTTGTCGTTGGCATTTCATCCGTGGTGGCCGTCCCGGCGGGACGGGTGGTGACCAACGAGGAGATGGTCCGGCGATTTCCCGGCAGGACCGCGGACGACATCCTTCAGCGCACAGGGATTCAGTCACGACGGCTGCTGGCGCCGGGGGAATCTGCCCTCTCGCTGGCGGCGGCGGCTTCGCGCGGGGCGCTGGCGCAGGCGGGACTCCGGTTGACGGACATCGACGCGATCTACGTCAGCACGAGCACGCCGGTTTCGATCAGCCCGAGCATGGCGTGCCTTCTGCACCATGAATTGAGCAAGGATGGTGAGACCCGGGACATTGCCGCCAGCGACATTCTGGCGGCATGCACGGGCTATCTCTACGCGCTTCAGACCGCCTTTGATTTCTGCCGGTCGAAGCCCGACGCGAACGTCCTGGTGGTGACGGCCGAGGCCATGAGTGAATATACGGACCCGAACGACTTCGACACCGCGATCGTGTTCGGTGATGCGGCCACGGCGACCCTGGTTCACGGACCCTCGTCGGGCAAGTTCGCGTCATCGCGGGCACATCTGCACCGGCCCGTGCTGAGTGCGCGAGGGGAAGACGGCACGATCCTGCACCACGGCCGGCGTGGGAATCACAGTGTCAACATGGATGGCTTGAAGGTGTTTCCGATGGCCGTGCGCCAGTTGATCGCCCTGCTGAAGCAGGCGTGCAAGGAAGGGGAAATCGCCGTCGAGGACCTGGACTACATCGTGCCGCACCAGGCCAACGGCCGGATCCTGGACGCCGTGGACCAGCGATTGAAACTGCCCAAGGGACGCCTCGTAAACCGGGTGGCCCATAGCGGCAATACGAGCAGCAGCACCATCCCC
>JBBQIU010000168.1:0-6468 GCA_038325245.1 Verrucomicrobiota bacterium | reverse complement strand
CAGGAAATTCACTTCCCCGATCCAGCTGCCCGACCCGGAGTGGTCCCGGGGTCCGTGACGGCGCCAGCCCTGGAAGCCGGAGAACCGGATGAGGTCGTCGGTGAGAAGATGATCCTGAACATGGGACCGTCCCATCCGGCGACGCACGGGGTGCTGCGGGTGATTCTCGAATTGGACGGGGAGACGATCACGCGCGCGGATCCGGACATTGGCTACCTCCACCGTGGCGACGAGAAGATCGCGGAGAACATGACCTACAACCAGTTCGTGCCGTACACGGATCGGTTGGATTACCTGGCGCCACTCTCGAACAACGTCGCGTATGCGATGGCGGTCGAGAAGTTGATGGGGTTGGAGTTGCCGCTGCGCGGGCAGTATATCCGGACGATTTGCTGCGAGTTGGCGCGGATTTCCTCGCATCTCCTGGGGTTGGGGGCCTTTGCGATGGACGTTGGAGCGCTGACGGTGTTCATGCACACGTTCACCGAGCGGGAAAAGGTCTACAACCTGGCGGAGCGCCTGACCGGAGCGCGGTTTACGACGAGTTACACGCGCGTCGGAGGACAGACGCGGGATATGCCCAGTGGTTGGCTGGATGGGGTGCGCCGCTTCTGCGACGAGGTCCTGGTCGCCATTGGCGAGTCTGACAAATTATTGACCCGCAACAGGATCTGGATGGACCGAACCCGGGGCGTCGGAATCATTTCCCGGGCGGATGCGGTGGATTTCGGTTTGACGGGCCCGAACCTCCGCGGATGCGGAGTGGACTACGACGTGCGCAAGGCGAACCCTTACCTGATTTACGAACAGCTTGATTTCGAGGTTCCGGTGGGTTCGGTCGGCGATTGTTACGACCGGTATCTCGTCCGGATGGAGGAGATGCGACAGAGTGTCCGGCTGCTGCGGCAATGCGTGGAGCGGATTCCGGGTGGGGCCGACAACCCGCATCATGAACCGATTAACGTTGAGGACGGCAAGGTGATGCTGCCGCCGAAGGACAAGGTGATGACCGGGATGGAGGAGTTGATCCATCAGTTCATGCTCGTGACCCAGGGTGTGAATGCCCCGGCCGGAGAGGTCTACTTCGGGGCCGAGAATCCGAAGGGTGAACTCGGGTTTTATATTCAAAGTCGAGGCGGGGGCACCCCATACAGGCTCAAGATCCGAGCGCCGTCCTTCTGCAACCTCAGCATCCTGGCGCACTTGCTGCCGGGTCACATGATCTCCGATGTCACGGCGATCCTCGGCTCGTTCGATTTCGTGATGGGCGAATGCGACCGATGAAAAACGAAGAGTTCCAATCGGGGGCAATGGTGAATGCCCTGGCAGTGCCGCCCGCGCTGGAGGCGGAGATCGACGAGTTGATCTCTCATTATCCGCAAAAGCGGAGCGCGTCCTTGATGCTGTTGCACGCTTTGCAGGAGCACTTCGGGTGGTTGCCGAAGGAAGCGGTCGAATGGACCGCGCGGAAGCTCGATCTCCAGCCCATCAATATCCAGGAGTTGGTGACGTTCTACCCGATGTTCCGGCAGTCGCCCGCCGGGCGATTCCAGTTCAAGATTTGTCGAACCCTGAGCTGCGCCCTCGGCGGAGGGCACGCCCTCCATCACCAGCTCTGTGAAAAATTCGGGCTGGATTCGTCGAGGCACGGGATTCAGACGACTCCGGATGGCCGATTCTCCGTCGAGTTCGTGGAATGCCTGGCGAGCTGCGGGACGGCCCCGGTGATGATGGTCAACGAGACGTTTCACGAGGGCGTCACGACGGCGAAGGCCGACGAGATCGTGGGAGGCTGCCGATGAACATCGGGACGCCTACCGTGCTGGAAGGAATTGGCTGCCCGACATGGATTTGAACCATGACAAACAGATCCAGAGTCTGCTGTGCTACCGTTACACCATCGGGCAGTCGGTGTGGGCGCAACCGTTAGGCATCCGAGGCTGAGCGTCAAGACACCATGCCGCAGGAATTTCGACTCATTCTCAAGCAGGCCGACGTACCCGGATACACGCCCGACGTCGAGTGCTACCTCCGTCATGGGGGTTACGAGACGCTGCGCCGTTGCCTGGCGCTGGCTCCAAAGGATCTTTCGGACGGAAAACACCAATCGCCCCAGGAACAGATTCGGGACGAAGTTCTGAAATCAGGGCTTCGGGGGCGCGGAGGCGCCGGGTTTTCCGCCGGACTCAAGTGGTCATTCGTCGATCGCAAGTCCGGCAAACCCATTTACCTGATTTGCAACGCGGACGAGTCAGAGCCGGGAACGTTCAAGGATCGTCAGATCCTGCACAAGGATCCCCATCAATTGATCGAGGGGATGATCATCGCGTGCTTCGCGAACGACGTTCACCTCGCGTACATCTATATCCGCGGGGAGATGCCGGAAGGGGCGCGCCTGTTGAACCAGGCCTTGCGTGAGGCGCGGGCCAGGGGCTTTCTCGGACGCAACATCTTAGGGTCCGCGTACGATCTTGAGATCCACGTGCACCGCGGCGCCGGGGCGTATATCTGCGGCGAGGAAACCGGACTGATCGAGTCGCTGGAAGGTAAGCGCGCCTATCCGAGGATCAAACCTCCCTATTTTCCGGCCGTGCTCGGGCTCTACCAATGTCCGACCATTGTCAACAACGTCGAGACCCTGGCTGCGGTGCGGCACATCCTGGCGATGGGGGCCTCCGAATACGCGAAGCTGGGCACGCCCAACAACACAGGCACCCGCATCGTCAGCGTGAGCGGTCACGTGAAGCGCCCCGGCTACTTCGAGATTGAGGTCGGCAAGGCGACGCTCGGCGAGCTGATCTTCCACGAAAACTTCGGCGGCGGCCTGCGCGAAGGTCGGACATTGAAGGCCGTAATCCCGGGCGGTTCCTCGGCGAAGGTCTTCAAGGCCGGGGAAAAGTTCAAACTCCGGCGGCGCGCCGCCGATGGACAGATGTCCCCGGTCGATGTGGACCTTCTGGATCTGCCTTACGACTTCGATTCGCTTCAACAGGCGGGAAGCATGTCGGGTTCCGGGGCGATCATCGTCATGGACGATTCGACGGACATGGTCGCCGCTTTGGCAAACATCAGTGAGTTTTACGCCCATGAGAGCTGTGGACAATGCACCCCGTGCCGGGAGGGGGCGTTGTGGATGAGCAAGGCCCTGCACCGGATGACACACGGCCACGGCCGCAGGCAGGACGCCGAGTATCTGCTCCACATCGCCCAGAACATCCAGGGCCGAACCATCTGCGCCTTCGGAGAGGCTGCCGCGTGGCCGGTGTTGAGTTTCGTGAAGAAGTTCCGCGACGAATTCGAAGCCCGTGGCGCCGCGGATGAAGCCGGATCCGACCTCCTTCCCCATGCCGCGATTGGCGCGGGCGCAGGGCCGACGGCGGAACGGAAACTGGCGGCGAGCCCGCGAAGCGAGTAGCCATGTCCACCCCGTCTCCATTTCCCCCCGTTCCCGCCCCGCCCTCGACGGAGACGGTCCGCGTCACCGTGGACGGCCGCGCGCTGGACGTGCCGAAGATGATGCCCGACTGGCAGGGCCGCCTTCAGCCGACGACGATGCTTCAGGCCTGCCAGGCAGCGGGCGTTGAAGTGCCGCACTACTGTTACCATTCGAAATTGCCGGTGGCGGGCAACTGCCGCATGTGCCTGGTCGAGTTTGGGACGCCCCTGATGGGGCCGGATCGGAAGCCGGTGACCGAGGCGGACGGTTCACCCAAGATCGCGCGTTCGGTCCTGCCCTACGAACCAGGCACGCCGCGTGGCGCGATCGCTTGCGCGACGCCGATATCGCCCGGCATGGAAATCTATCCGGGATCGCCGGCCACGAAACAGATGCGCGAGGCGGTTCTCGAGTCCCTGTTGATCAACCATCCGCTCGACTGCCCGATTTGCGATCAGGCGGGCGAGTGCAAGCTCCAGGAGTACTCGGTCGAACATGGTCAGGCGGCCAGCCGCTTCGTGGAACCCAAGGTCCATAAGCCCAAGGCGGTCGACCTGGGTCCCCGCATCATGCTCGATGACGAGCGTTGCATTCTCTGCACCCGGTGCGTCCGGTTCACGAAGGACATCGTCGGCGATGACAAACTGGGCATCGTGAACCGCGGCTCGTACAATACGATCGCCGCCTACCCCGGGACCCGGTTCGAGAATAACTACACCCTCAACACGGTGGATATCTGCCCGGTGGGGGCACTGACCTCAAAGGATTTCCGGTTCCAGATGCGGGTCTGGTTCCTGAAGGAAACCTCGAGCGTCTGCACAAGTTGCGCGACCGGATGCAACATCACGATCTGGTCGCGGGAGGAGCGGGTCCACCGCTACACCCCCCGAGATAACGATGCGGTGAACGCGTCATGGATGTGCGACCAGGGGCGCCTCCACTACCGGTGGATCGGCCGAGCGGACCGGCTGCGGGAGGTACAGGGCGCGCGCGCGGGTTCTCGAACCTGGCGGGCCGTGTTGGCGGGTGTGGCCAAGGCCCTGCTTTCGGCGAAACCCGGGTCTGTGGCGGTGGTCGCTTCCGCGCGCCAAACCACCGAGGAGTTGTACCTGCTCGCGAAGCTGGCCGCGCGCCTGGGGGCGGTGACGGATTCGGTACCACGATTTGGCGAGGCGGACCGGCTGCTGGTGAATGCGGACAAGAATCCGAACATGGCCGGTGCCCGCCTGACAGGGATCGCGGCGG
This sequence comes from Verrucomicrobiota bacterium, assembly GCA_038325245.1. Classification (GTDB taxonomy): domain Bacteria; phylum Verrucomicrobiota; class Verrucomicrobiia; order Limisphaerales; family CAIMTB01; genus CAIMTB01. Next base: position 1,787 of record JBBQIU010000168.1, on the reverse strand, counting down.
ACGAACCCGGTTCGCGGCTGATGGAAATCGCGGCGGGCATTGCCAGCGGGACGATCCGCACGCTCATCGTCTTCGGGGAGGACGTGACGCGGCACGGGATCGAACCGGAAATGCTTTCTCGTCTGGAGACGTTGGTTGTCAGTGACATTTTGCCGAACGAAACGACGAGCCGGGCGCATTTTCTGTTACCGGGTTGTGCCCACGCGGAGAAGCGAGGGACGTTCGTGAACGCCAAGGGGCATGTGCAGCGATTCCTGAAGGCGATCGAGCCGCCGGGCGATGCACGGCCGGAGGCCGAGTTCCTGGTGGAACTGCTCCAGCTTATGGCGGCGCACGATTTTCCAACACCGGCCTCGGGTTTCTCGATGGAAGCGCTGTTCAACCGGATGGCGCGGGACGTTCCGGGACTCACGGGGCTTGAGTGGGCCAGACTGGGCGAGGGGGGGGCGCCCGCCAGCGTCTGACGCCGCCAACAACGAATCCCCATGGACTGGTCCTTTCTCCTCTTCAGTCTGTTGAAGATCTTCGTGGTCTTCGGCGTGGTGATGACCATGGTGGCGTACGCCGTCCTGGTCGAACGCAAGGTGAGCGCGTTCATTCAGGACCGCGTGGGTCCGAACCGGACGGCGCCGTTTTTCGCGCGTTACATCCCGTTCCTGGGACCGTTGTTGACGCGATGGGGGATGTTCCAGCCGATCGCAGACGCCTTGAAGGCGATCCTCAAGGAGGACTTCACGCCGGGGCACGTGCGGAAGTTCTATTTCTGGATCGCGCCGGGGATTGCGATGGTGCCGGCCCTGCTGACGCTCGCGGTGATTCCGTTCGGCTCGCAGATGGGGGCGCAGAAGATGGTCATCGCGGACCTCGACGTGGGAATTCTGTACACGTTCGGGATCGTGTCGCTGGGAGTCTATGGGATCGTCCTGGCGGGGTATGCGGCCAACTCAAAGTACCCGTTCCTGGGGGGCATCCGCTCGAGCGCGCAGTTGATTTCGTATGAGATCTCGATGGGACTAAGCGTGATTCCGATCTTCATGCTCGTGGGCAGCCTGAACCTGGGCGACGTGATCGAGCACCAGTCGGGCAGCGTGTTTCGTTGGCACATTGTGCAGCAGCCGATCGCGTTTTTCATCTTCCTGATCGCGGCGTTCGCGGAGACGAATCGGCTCCCGTTCGACCTTCCGGAAGCCGAAACGGAACTCGTCGGCGGGTATCACACCGAGTACAGCTCGCTGAAACTCGGGCTGATGCTCCTCACGGAATACATCCACTTGGTCGCGTCGAGCTTCAAGGTCGCGGTGCTGTTCCTCGGCGGGTGGAGCCTGTTCGGCCTCGAATCGCTGTCCGCCGACCCGATCGTGACCGCCGTGCTGAAGCTGCTCGTCCTGTGCGGCAAGATGGTCGGGCTGTGCATCTTCGCGCAGTTCGTGCGCTGGACGATCCCGCGGTTCCGGTTCGACCAACTGATGAACCTCGCGTGGAAGGTGATGATCCCGCTGGCGCTGCTCAACCTGCTCGCGGTGATCTTCGTGAAGCAGTTCGGTTGGTCGCTCATCGTGCTCACCGGCGTGAACGTGCTGCTGTTCGTGGGCGCCGGCGTGTTGGGCGCCCGCACCCGCGGGACGATCACCAACCCGAAGCGCGCGGTGAAGAAGATGCCGCCGGGGCTGCCCGCGGGCGTGACCTACGCGGGGCGGTGATGTCCGCAGAGTGGTGGGCGCGCGCCCCCCCCCCAGGGCGCGGGGGTACTGACAAAGCCACAGCCCACGCAAGCAACAAAACACCCC
>JBBQIU010000167.1:0-6479 GCA_038325245.1 Verrucomicrobiota bacterium | reverse complement strand
AAGGTGAGCACGTCTTTCCAGGTGGAGCCATCCGTCGAGAGGGCGACCGTCAGCGGGGTGCGGCCCTTCTCGACCGGGTTGTAGATCAGCAGGTGCCGTCCGTCCTTGAGGGTGACGGCGTCGGTGCCTGAACTCGGGTTCGGAATCGAGGTCAGCTTGAACGATCCCCAGGAAACCCCGCCGTCGTCGGATCGGACCTCAAAGAGCCGGCCTTGGCGGGTGCGCCCAAGTGCCAGCAACCTGTCTCCTCCGAGAAGAAGGATGCTGGGTTGAATTGCACCCACTTCGATCCCGTCGTTCACGTACGGAGTGGCCGTCCAAGTCTTGCCTCCATCGACACTCCGCTCGAAATAAGCCCTCCATCGACTGGGTTTGGTCGGGGTTTCGATGCTGGTGGGGGAAAGCACGGTCCCGTTGGACAGCTGCACCGGCTTGTTCTTGATCGGTCCCAGCATGTTGGCCGGCATCCGCTGAGGCCGGCTCCAGCTCCGTCCCTCATCGGTCGAGGTCATGAACATTCCCCACCAACGCTGCGGGTCGGGTCCCACTTTGTAGAAAAGGACAAGGGGCTGTCCACGCGGCTGAAAGAGCACCGGGTTCCACGTGGGATGACGGGTTCCATCGTCCTGGACTCCGTTCGCGACCTCCACTCCCGGAGTCCAAGTCCCGTCCAACCAGCGGGAAACCCAAATCCCGACGCCGGGATCCTTCTCCCGGAGGCCACCGAACCACGCCGCCACCACCGTCCCGCCGGTGGTCTGGGCCACGGTTGAGGCATGGCATTGCGGATATGGAGCGGTTTCATAAATGAATCCGTCGGAAACGATCGCCGGCGCTGCCGACCAACCGTGGACGGTGACGAGGAGGAGCGAGGTCAGGATGAGTGCAAGTGGGGATTTCATGGGGATTGAGTGGAAAAATTATTGTTCCGAGGGGGCGGCGGGAACGTCGACGACGAAGATCTGGTCAAAGCGTCCGGCCCCCTGCTCCACGCTCCGAGCAAAGGCGACCTTGCGCCCATCCGGGGAGAAAACACAGGCGAAGGGCCTCGGCCCGTCCTTCGGATCGAGCGTGCGTGGCGTCAGGCGCACGGTCAGGCCGCTGCCAACCTCCGTGAGACAAACCCTGTCGTCCATCACATGCGCGAGGCGCCGCCCGTCCGGACTCCACGTGAAGGCGGAAGCGATCGACTGGACGTTCCGGGTCACTTGCCGCACCGGCCCTCCGTTCGGGGAAACCGTCCAGAGTTGCACCACGCCGTCGCCATCCTTCATCAGAAACGCGATCTGCGATCCGTCCGGCGAGGCGCGCAACCAGTGCCGGGGTTGCACCGCGACTCCAGGCTGGTGGGAGCCGGCCGTGAACGTCAGGCGGCGCTGACGCACCCCGGGCGGAGGCGCCGGACGGCGGACCGCGGTCCCTTCCAGCGGCTCCTCCCCCCGCTGAGTCAGGTCATCGGGCAGGTCGACGATGAACACCTCGACGTGCGGACTCCCGTCAGGCGCCGTCACGGTTCCCTGAAATGCGAGGGCGTAACGCTGACGACTGCCATCGGCTCGAAGATAGCCCTCAAGCCCGACCCATCCCTCCTCGCACGCGCGACTGATTTCGTCGGAACCCGGACGCGGACGGTTCACGGTGCGGCTGACCACAACCGAAAACGTATCGCCATCCTGATTCCGGGGATGTCCTCCGCCAACCCGAACCGGTTTTCCCAGGAGAGAGACCCCGAGGTTGCGTTGGTTGAGGTCGTGACCCGCGTCCGGATCGGAGCCAAGACGAGCGAGGACTTCATCATCGTAAGTGAAACTCACCCGGGTTCCGTCCGGACTGAACACATGCACGTGGGAACCACCACGCAAAGCTCCGGGGACGAACGGCGGCCCGTAGGTCATCGCATCCAACAATCGCCCCTTACCTGGACGAACGGCATCGACGACCACCCCGCGGCGTCGGGTGGTGGCATAGGACCAGTCGGGCGTGGGCCGCTCCGGACCCAGGATAAAGACAGCGCTGGAAGTCAACGGGTGCGCCGTCACGACCCCGCAGTGCGCCCCATCGGTCGCGGTGTAGATAACCTCGACCGCTCCGCTTGCCAGGCTGACCCGTTCGATCGTTCGACCGAGAAACTGGTCGTCACGCGGGCGGGTGTCATAAACAATCCATGCTCCATCCGCCGACCAGACATTGACATTGGTCAGGCGGTGTCCCTGAAGAGCCGAAGTTACCTGTCGCTCGGCAGCGGGAGTGACCGATGGCAATGCGGGGAGCATGAGTAAAATCGAGACAACGACCTGAGCGAAGCTTCGCTGAGACCAACCCACCGACATTCTCGAACAAACCAAACCTCTCTTGAAGCGCAAAAAAAACGCCGACGCTCCCGATCGAGTCCCTCGCACCCGCCTTGAGTGCGTCAACCCGGATGCGAAAGCAGGCAGCCAGCAGATTTTTCGATCATTCATCATCTGAACTCCCGTCTCGCTTCAGGACCGTTTCGCGACCGGTGGTTTCAAGAAAGCCGTGACGCCGAGGCCCACGATCAAAATCGCGGCCGTGCCGAAAACGATGATCAGGAACCCGTGGAAGGGACTCCTCATCGCCTCCGGGAACCCAGCCAGCTTGGGCGACAATGTCATCCATAAGATGACAATCACGCCGACGCCTACCCCGGCAAGCGCGGCTCGGCTGGTCACTCGTTTCGAAAGAAAACCCAGTAGGAATAACCCGAGGGTGCCGCCGCCGAAGATCCCCGCCAGCATCCACCAGGCGTCGAGCGCACTGCGCACCTGGGTCATGGCGAGGCCGATGACGGTGCCGAGCGCTCCCCAAACCACGGTGGTGACGATCAACATGCGCATGGACTGCACCTCGGTGGCCTGACGGTTGACGTACCGCTTGTAGTAATCAGAGACCAGGATCGTCGCCGATGAGTTCAGACTGCTCGAAACCGTGCTCATGGCCGCCGCGAAAATGGACGCGATCAGGAGTCCGGTGACGCCCGGCGGCAGGACCGTGACAATGAAGTAGGGAAACACCGAGTCGGACCGGGCGACGTCGCGATAGACGTCGGGCAGTTGGTCGGCATGCACGGTGTAGTAGGCGAAAAGTGCGGTACCGATGTAAAAGAACACCGCGGACAGCGGCAGGTAAGGCAAGCCACCGAGCCAGACACTCTTGCGCGCCTCGGAGTCGGACTTCGAAGCCAGGTAGCGCTGGACGTAATTCTGATCGATGCCGAAATTCTGCAGGTTGATGACCAATCCGTAGAGCAGCACCACCCAGAAGGTCGACGATGTCAGTCCCGCCCCAAATCCTCCGAGACTGAATTTGTTGTTCGCCTCGGCGATCTCGAAGAGCTGCGCCGGGCCGCCGGGCATGCTGAAGGTCATGATCGCGGCGCAGGCAATCGCGCCGCCAATGAGGACGACGGTCTGAATCGCATCCGTCCAAATCACCGCAACAATGCCACCAATGAAGGTGTAGAGCGTCACGGTCACTCCGGTTGCCAGGATGATCCAGCGGATGTCCCATCCGAGGAGGACATTCATCGGCAAGGCCATGAGGTACATCACCGCACCCATCCGGACGACCTGCGTCGCCAGGTAACAGGCACTCGCATACATACGGGCCCACGGTCCGAATCGCTCCTCCAGGTGAAGGTAGGCGGAGACATGGCCTTCCTTGCGGTAAAACGGAAGGAACCACTTGACCGCGATCCAGGTCGCGAGCGGCATGGCCAGGCTGAAGACGAACGGATTCCAATTATCGGCAAACGCCTTTCCCGGCAGCGCGAGAAAGCTGATGCTGCTGACATAGGTCCCGAGAATGGAAAGTCCGGTCAGCCAACCCGGCAGACTGCGGTTGGCCGCCGTGTAGCCCTCGACCGAACGGCTCCTCCTCCAAAACGAAAGTCCGACGGCCAGCGTCGCCAGAAAATAGACCGTGAGCACAACCCCGTCGAGCGGGGCAAAATGAGGAGAGGGAGCCATCGGAAAGTGCCGGCCGGGGTTCATCGGCCGGGTTCGAAGGAGGTTACGCCATGTGGCGAGCGGGCGAAAGTTGCCAGTCGGTGAACAGAGCCCCGAGTTCGCCCACGATCTTCGTGTAGAGCACCCGCGATTCGGGCGATACGATCGTCTTCGGTGCCCCGGGATTCAGGCCGCGCGCCTCGAGGCCCGCGGCGACGTTCAAGGGAAAGTTCAGTTGATCGATCACTCGCCCGACCTCCTTCATGCGGTGCGCCGCCGTGATGGCGTCGCTCGGTTGCTTCTCGATGCACTCGCAATAGATGGCGACCATCAATTCCGGCACGATGTTGACCAGTCCGCCAATGGCTCCGGCGGCGCCGAGGGCGAACACCTCGGGCAGTCGGGTGTCGGACCCCGACATCACGACGAACTTCCTTTGTCTGCCAAGGGCGATCAGCTCCTGGTGGTAGGCAAACTCCCCTCCGCTTTGTTTGATCGCGCACATCGGTGCCCGATCGGCAAATGCGGCCACCGTCTCGATCGGGATCCGCTTCCCGGTCAGCTCAGGAAAGTTGTAGAGCATGACCGGCAAGTCCACCGCGTCCGCCACGTGCAGGAAGTATGCGAGCTGGTCCGCCGGCGAAACCGGAAAGAACATCGGCGGCATCAGCCCGATGGCCGACGCGCCCAGCTCTCGGGCGAAACGCCCAAGTTCCACCGCCACCCGCGGCCGGATGTCACTCACATTCACGATCCAGGGCAGACCGTCCATCAAATCAGCGAGGACGGTCAGCACTTCCTTGCGACCCTCCGGACTGAATTGCGGGAACTCCCCCGTGCTGCCCAGCGCAAGTATGCCATGGATACCGTGTCCCTTGGCGAACTTGACCAGCTCAGCCAGGGCCTGGCGATCGAGACGTCCTTGCGCGTCTGCCGGAATCCATTGCGCCGAGTAGATGCCTTGCGGCTGAAAGTGCGATGACATGGAGAATCTCAGGAATGTGGGATGGAAAGTTTGGTCTGCGACGGGAGAAAAGGGCTCGTCAGCGCGTGCGGGGGTTGCGGTGAAGGTAGAAGACTCCGTCTTCCGCACCGATCAGGAGGTCGGGGATGCCATCCTTGTTCCAATCCACCGGAGTCGGTGTCGTGGAGTGCCCCGCCAAGCGGTGCGGATGAACGGGGCCGACGTACTCGAACACCCACAGGCCCTTCGCATTGCGTCCCCGACCCCGCAGGTAGCTCGCGTTCGGATCGCTGTTGGCCATGAGGTCAAGAACCCCGTCACCATCCCAATCGACGAAACAAAAGGTCCGGCGGCCGCTGCGCCCAGCGATCCCCGCATTCATCCTCAACAATCCAGACGTATCCTTTCCGATACCGGCCGGTTTGCCGTTGCTGCTGAACTCGGAGACGCCTTCCCCCCAAAACACCCGCTTGGGCGGCAGGAGTTGCAGCGTCCCGTCCACCTGCTTCCGGCGTTCGTACCAGGCCAGGTACCCTTCGGCGTCAAGTGTCACCAGGTCCATCAGTCCATCGGTATTGAGATCGACCATGCTCGGAGTGGAACGCCACTGCGTCACCAGATCGGCGCCGCGGGGCTTCCACCAGTTCCATTCGGGCCTCTGAGCTTGCCCACTCCAGACGACTTGAAGCACTTCACCCGCAGCCAGCTTCGGCTCAGTGCGCGAGCCCACATTCCGGTAGAGCGTCACATGCCCCCAGATGCCGAGGTCGAGGATATCCGGAAGCCCGTCCCCCGTCCAGTCACCGGCGCTGACGTTCGAATACCCCCACTTTGCCTCCGCCGGGCCTTGGATCGATCCGGTGGGTCCCGCAACGATGCGAATCGTCCTTCCGCCGGCCGCGAGATAAACTGGTGCCGCCCAACGGGGCGGCGTGCCCCCCAGATTCTTCACGAAACCAATGTAGCCGGCCGAGTTGCCGGTGATGAGATCCTCGAGTCCGTCGCCATCCCAATCGACGCTTGCGGGTGACGACAACGCGCCAAATTTCACGTCCTCCGCAAACTGCCGGAAGTAGCGGGGTTCGCGGAACTGGGGCAAACCATCCAAGATCTTCCCGGTATGCTCGATCAGGGCGACGCGGCCATCCTCGTCCCCCACGACGAGATCGATGAATCCATCCCCGGTGAAGTCAAATGCCACCGGGGTGATCATGCACAGATCCATCGCCAGCGGTTTTCCGCCTTGAACGATCCGGCGGCCAGCCGCGTAAACCGGCTTCGAGCGCGCGCCGGTGTTCTCAAAGTAGGTGAAGCCGTCGAGAAACTCCCCGCAAAGCAGGTCGAGATCGCCGTCGCCGTCGAAGTCGGCAAAACTTGGTGAGGGCATGCCATACACGTCCAGGTCCTTCCCTCCCGCCCGGAGCATCACGGGTTCGGCGTAAACCGGTTTCTCGGTGGTGCCGGTGTTGCGCAGGAGATAGACATAACCGTGCAGAGGACCGTTCTTCCAACGACCCTGTGAGTCATGGGCGTTGTCCCAGCCATAG
>JBBQIU010000166.1:0-6480 GCA_038325245.1 Verrucomicrobiota bacterium | reverse complement strand
TTCGCCTGGATCTGGTAAAATCCGCCCGAGTACGGATCCAGCACCTCCGGGAAGTCCTCCTGCGCCGTCGTGTAAAGATCCACATAGGTCGGCGCCCTGAAGGATTGGGAATATGAGAAGTGCACCGTGAAATTCTCGTCGATCGGATTGTAACCCACCTTCACTCCAGGCTTCGCGGTGTCGCCAAAATCACTGTAGTACTCGTACCTCCCTTGCCCGCGGATGTTGAGGGCATAGATGCCGGGGATCGCGTTGTCCTTGCCGAACACTGGAATGAAGATCTCGCCATACCCGGCGTCGATGTTGCGGTCACCCTTGAGCGGATCCGCGCCCAGGAAGCCGATCAGATCGCCGGACCGCTTGTTGTCATCCGGGATGGAGTAACCCTCTTCCTCCCGGTGCTCGCCGCCCACGGCCAGCGCCACGGCGCCGGCGGGCAGGTCAAACAGGTCGCCCGTGACCCGGCCGTCCACCGAGATCAACGAGGTTTTCCCAAGCGTGATCAGGGTCCGACTCACCTCGTTGACAAGTTCCGGCGAATTCGCCGAGCTGCCAAACGGATTGAACGCATCCGGCGTGGGCAGGGCGGACAACTGCTCCAACCGCGTGCGATTCACATCGCCGCCCTCCGTGTTGGTGCCCTTCTCCTCGCTGTAGGTGAGCGCCACCTCCCAACTCCAGGAGGACTCCTTGATCTTGCCCCGAAGCCCCGCCACGAACCGCAACGCGTCCTTGTCGACGGTGTCAATGCGCGGCCCAAGCTCCGCAAATCGATAGGCCCAGGTGTCCACATCCAACCCGAACGGGTTGTAGTAGTTCCCCGCCGGAATGCCGAAACCGGCTGATCCATTCGTCATCGGCGTCGGCGCAAGCTGGTTCTGGCTCGAACTGTGGGCGTAGGAGGTCTCCACAAAGAAATCGAGCGTGTCCTCAATCAGCTTGTAGTTTCCGCTTCCAAATATGCTCCAGCGTTCCGCCGGACGGACAGCGGGCGTGTACGCCGGAAACGGGAACTTGTCGTAGGGATACGTCTCCAATGCCGGGTCCGCCTGGGACTCGCTTTGATCGGAGATCGTCGCGTCGCTGAGGTGGAAATCCGTCGTCGTAAGTTTTCCGGTGACGGGATCCGCGACCGCCCCGCGATTCACGGTCACATGCTGCAGCGAGGAGGGGTCTGCGGTTGGATTGTACAATTGCCCCCCACCCCGCGAGTCATTCGGAACATAGAACCGGCCGGGGTTGCTGATCGAGGTGCGCACCTGGTCCAGATACCCCTGGTCACGGGAGGTCAGGTTGACCCGCGAACGTTCGCGGTCCTGGCTGTAGAGGGCATTCCCTTTGTAGTAACTGCCCCCCACCACGAAGGAGCCCTTATCACTCACAGTACCGCTCGTGAAGGAGTACTGCTGCTTCGCCGCATCGCGCTCCGTGGTATTGCCGTAGTAGGCCGTCATCTCGACGCCCTCAAATTCCTTGCGCAGGATGACATTCACCACACCCGCGATCGCATCCGATCCGTACACCGCCGAGGCGCCGTCCTTCAGGACCTCGATCCGCTCGATCGCACCGATCGGGATCATGTTCAAATCCACCTCCGAGTCCGCAAACGCCACCGGAGCCACACGCCGTCCGTTGATCAGGACGAGCGTCCCCTCCTCGATGCCTCGAAGCGCGACCCGCGCCGACCCATCACCCCCGTTGCCCCGCGATTCGTTGAAATTGCCTCCCCCAACCGCGGCTGGAAGCTTCCGGATAACATCCGTCACGTTCACGGCGCCGATCTTTGCGATCTCAACCTGCGAAAACACATCGATCGGGGTCAGACCGACGATGTCCGTCGTCGGGATTAGCGATCCAGTGATCAGGATGGGGGCGAGTTCGGTCGTGTCCTGATTCGTCGATCCCTGCTGTGCAAACACTGCCGGCGAGGCCATGAACTGGCCGACTGCACTGGCAGCAAGGGCAAGCTTCAGCGCGCGGCCCGCCAGCTTCGCATTGGGCGTTATCATATCAGCGTTGTGTGGGGTGGTTGGGGTGTGGAACCGAAACGACCGGGCCTCTCTCAAGGGTAGGAAGAAGATCCCGATCAACCGACGTGGGAATGATGACATTCTCCGAAGGAATCATCGGGGAAGGGCTCATCTGACGGGCTTTCTAGAAGATCCTTAACGCAACCGTCAAGTGACAGATGGCAAAATGCCTTAGATTGATGCCCTCGGACCCTTTCCCAAACACTCCTTCGCCCATCCCACTTTCACTCAACACAATCAGGAATAGGCAAAAATCCTACTTGAATCTATCAGGATTCAGGGCGCGCAAATCCGATGGCAGGAACTCACCTTCCCGCCGGATGAGTTCGTCATCGAACCAGACCTCGCCCCCACCCCACTCTCGCCGCTGGATCAACACCATGTCCCAATGCACCGCCGACCGATTCCGGTTGTCGCATTCCTCGTATGCCTGCCCCGGTGTCAGATGGAGCGAACCCGCAATCTTCTCGTCGAAGAGGATGTCGCACATCGGATTGAGGATATGCGGGTTGAATCCAAGGCTGAATTCGCCCGTGTACCGGGCCCCCGCATCCGTGTCCAGGATCTCGTTCAACCGCTTCGTGTTGCTCGACGTCGCCTCCACCACCCGCCCTTCCCGAAACACCAGGCGCACATTATCGAACCGCGTACCCGCATAAATCGTGGGCGTGTTGAACTGGATCATCCCCTCGATCGAATCCCGAACCGGACAACTGAAGACCTCGCCGTCCGGTATGTTGCGATCGCCCTTGCACATCTTGGCCCCGATTCCCTTGATGCTGAACGCCAACTCCGTCCCAGGCCCCGTGATCCGCACCCGATCCGCCGCCTCCATCCGGCGTTGGAGCGGTTCCATCGCCTTCGCCATCTTCCCATAGTCCATCGTGCAGACATTGAAATAGAGCGTCTCGAAGGCTTCCGTGCTCATCCCCGCCGCCTGAGCCATGCTGGGCGTCGGCCACCGCAGAACACACCAACGCGTCTTCTTCACCCGATGATCGATGACCGGCCTCAACGTCTTTGAATACATCCGGAGTTTTTCAGGCGGCACATCGGACGATTCGTTCGCATTCGCGCTTCCCCGCACCGCGATGTAGACGCTCACACGCTTCATCCGGTGCATCTCCAGGCCCTTGACCATCCCCGCATGACGCTCGTCCGTTCCCCGCAGAATCTCCCGGGTCACCCGCGTGTGGCGGATCTCGATCAACGGTGTTCCGCCGGCCTCGCGGACCGCCCGGATCAACTCCACCGAGAACTCGTCGGGGACATCGGTCATGTCCAGCAACGCCGCGTCGCCCGGCTGGATCTTCGTCGAATAATCGACCAGCAGGCGGGCTAGCTTCGTGTAACGCGGATCGGTCATGGCGGCGCCACGCTACGACGCAGCCCACCGCCTTGCCAGTCCGCAGGGTCGCAGTCCCCATCGCCCCAGGACGCGCCCTTCGAGAATCAGAGGTCCAGAACCTGAAGGTGTTTGGCGAAACCCAGGTTCCTTCTCTGCGCTCTCTGCGTTCCCTGTGGACTAGATCCCCAACATCTCGGGGATGCACCATCCCACCCGCCGCCCCGCCTCAGCTCCTGTCTTACGGATCCAACGAGGTCGTCAGAACTCCCGGCTCCGGATCGTCTGCGGCCTCAAAGAACCCGATGAACATCTCCTCCCACGATTGCAGTCCAAAGCGCACGCGCCGCGTGGAATCTGGATTCCTCGGATTCTTCGGCGAGTTGTCAAAGGCCCCGGTCACCAACAACCACGAACCCGCCGGGACGTGCCGCGGTTCGGCAAAGCCGTACCCGTGCTGCCAGTTGAAGTCGTACCGCGGCACGTTCAAGAGGGTCTCCCTTCTCCCGTTCGGCAAAAGCAACTCGTACCGCATCCATTTGCCGCGGACGTGCATGTGCGGCGCCATGCCGTATATCGTCGCCGGCTTCCGGAAGGCATACGTCGCCGTGTGCCGCGCCTCGTCGACGCCGGGAGGAATATCGACATTAAACTCATCCGCGCGGCGCACCTCGACATTCCGCGGCTGCGGTCCCGGTGCGAGATAGAACGCAACCTCGGTCTGGTCTGTCTGGGGCGATCCGGACGTCGTGTAATGCATCTCCAAAGTCAGCTCCGCACCCGCTGCCAGACGCTTGGCGACGCCCTCGGGATACCGTGCCGGCGGTGTGCCCGGCGCCCAGCCGCAGAAATGAAGCCCATTCCCCGTCCCGTCATCCGGCCCGCCCGGCCACTTCGCATAAAGAATGGCGTGGTGCACGATCTTCCGATTGCCCGGCTGGATGTCCGTCGCCGCTACCCAAACCTCGTTCGTGAAAGGATTCGGAATCCGGATGTAGCGGTATTCGAGCACGCCGGTCGCCGGAATTGATTCCGGTTGCGGCAGCCGCAGGACCACGTCCGGCTTGCCCATCACCCAGCCCGGCAGCGGCGGCAACGGCTTCGCCAGCGGATCTTCCCCATCTCCCCGCGGAGCCCCGCCCTCCACCCAGCGCTGGAGCGTCTGGGTCTCCTCCCGCGTCAGCGTGTGCGCGTTGATGAAGGTTCCGTGGTCCGGGTCCGCATCCCACGGCGGCATGCGCCGCGTCAAAAGCACCTCCTCGATCATCCGCGCGTAATTCCTCACCCGCGCGTGCCCATCCATCGACCACGGTCCGATGGCCCCGTCGCGATGACAGTGAACACAGTTCCGCTCAAGGATCGGTGCGACCTCCTTAACGTAGGAAGGGACACCGTCGTCGCCTCCCACCTTCGCAAACGTCAGCCGGCATCCGCGCGCCGGCGTGCGCATCACCGGAACGGGACGACCCGCCAGGTGCGCCTCCAACGCGTCCTTGAGAAAGTGTTCCCGCGCCGCCGGCCGCTCAGCCCCTTCGGAGAAGCGGTCGTCGATCGCCCCCTGGTACACGACCCGCCATGACTGCGTCTCAATCGCCACCACCTCCGCGGTCCTTTGCACGCCCAAGGCCAGCGCGACGCCCTGCTTCGGATCGCGCAAGTACCGGAACCCAAACAACCCCAGTTCATTCGCCTCCTCCCGGGCATCCCGCGCCGAGTCCCCGGAATACGTGTTGATCAGCCAGAACGACACCCCTTGCTCCTCGAACCCGTCCCTCAGTTCCTTCAGCGTCTGGGTGCTCTTGCGGGCAATGGGACATCCGGCGCCGGTGAAAAAGAGGACTACGACCCGGCTTTCCGCCCGATACAGCTCATGGCTGGTCCCGCGCAAATCCAGGAGGTTGAAGTTGGGAACCTCACGCCCCGCGACGGCGCCCCACACGCTCCCGCATCCCATCACGAACCCCGTCAGGGCCAGCCCAAGCACCATCCGAATCCATCCCGGGCCCGTCATCGACGGAGCCCGCCAAAGTCGTGATTGCATCATGCTCGGGCGTGTATAGGGAAGTCCGTCGGGAAGACAACCCCGAACACCCGCCCGGACCGCTATCCGCCGGCAATGGCGGGAATGATGCTGATTTCATCCCCTTCCTTCAGCGGCGTCTGCTGGTTCTGCAGGAATCGGATGTCCTCCTCGTTGACGTAGACGTTCACGAAGCGGCGCACCGCTCCCTGTTCATCGAGCAGCCGCTCCTTGATGCCGGGAAAACGGGACTGCAGTTCCGCAATGGCGGCACCGACCGTCGATGCCGCCACCGAGACGAGTTCCTCGTTGTTGGTCAGCTTACGGAGGGGAGTGGGAATGCGAACGTGGATGGGCATGGTCGAAAAGGATGACGGGTTCAGTTGTCGGACTTCCATGGGCGTCGTGGCAACGGAAATTCTGGTTCGGTTTCCTCGCGGTGGACTTCGGACGGGATGTCGTGGTTCGTTCGGCTCGGACGCCATGACCCGGATTCGAGCCGCCGCCCGTCCAGCGCCTGGCGTCTTCAGGCATGGCGTCCAGCGGGCTCCAGCTTGTCCTGCGCCAGGACCCCCTCAAACTCCCGAAGGCTCGGCCGGATCTCCCGAGTCACCCCGGCATGCCCGTCGACCGCATCCAGCGTCTTCAGTCCATTGCCCGTGATGCACAGGACGACCGACTCATCCGCCGGGATCCTTCCTTGAGCGACGAGTTTCTTCGCCACCCCGACCGTAACCCCGCCCGCCGTCTCGGCGAAGATGCCTTCACACTCGGCGAGCAGGCGGATTCCCTCGCGGATTTCGTCGTCCGTGACGTCTTCGCCCGAGCCCCCGGTCTCCTTCATCACCTTTAGTGCGTAGAAGCCGTCGGCGGGCGTCCCGATTGCCAGGGATTTCGCGATCGTGTTCGGTTTGACCGGCTTGAAGAAATCGAGACCCGCCTTTTGAGCGGTTGTGATGGGACTGCACCCCGTCGCCTGCGCCCCGTGGAGCTTCCACGGCGTGGCATCCACGAGGCCCAGTTTGGAGAATTCCTGGTAGCTCTTGTGGACCTTGGTCAGGAGCGACCCCGAAGCCATGCAGACC
>JBBQIU010000165.1:0-6487 GCA_038325245.1 Verrucomicrobiota bacterium | reverse complement strand
GAGGGGGCGCCGGCTCCGACGACGGCATTCCTCGCCATCGGTTCGAAGGCGGCCGGCGTGGTGCTGTTGGTGCGCCTCTTGGGCTCGGTGATCCCGGACCTTGCGCTCAAATGGGAGTTCCTGCTGATGGGGGTGGCGGCGGTCTCGATCCTGTTTGGCAGCCTTTGCGCCATTCCGCAGCGCAGCCTGAAGCGGCTCATCGGGTACTCGAGCATCGCCAACGGTGGATTCGTGGTGATCGGTTTGGCGGCGATGTCGAAAGCGGGTTCGGCCGCGGTCCTTTTCTACCTGGCGGGTTACCTCTTCACCGTCCTGGCTGCCTTCCTGGCGGTCAGCGTGGTGGCGGATCGGTTGGGGACGGATGATCTTTCCGCGTTGGCCGGGCTGCATCGGCGTTCTCCATTCCTGGCGGGCGCCCTGGCGATTTCGATGATCTCCTTGGCGGGTGTGCCGCCGTTGGCTGGTTTCTTTGGCAAATTCCTGATTCTAAGGGCGCTCGTGGAACAGGGCGCGGCGTTCCCCGCATACTATGCGCTTGGTGCGGTGGCCGTGATCGGGGTGGTGATTTCGTTCTGGTACTACTTCGGGGTTTTGCGGGCGATCTACTGGAGCCACGACGGGGGCGACCTCTCGCCGGTCGACGTGCCCCCCGCCCTCCGCGTGGCGTTGTCCATCTGCGTCGCGGGCATCTTCTACCTGGGGGTGTTTCCAGCAACGATCTGGGACGCCGCCGTTTCTGCCGTCGCGCTTCTGAAGATCTAGGCGGCCTCAGGCCGTGTGAAATCGGGGATTGTGGGGGACGCCATCAAGGGACTTCACAAGTGACACGGGCTTCGGGCAGACTCGCCGTCCCGACGTCAAAACGCGCATGGCAAAACCCGCCCGAAAGTCGAAACGTTCCGATGCGCCACACTCCGTGGTCACCGGCGGGGCTGGATTCCTGGGTTCCCATTTGACGGATCTGCTGCTGGCGCGCGGACACCGGGTGACCGTGCTCGACAATCTCGTCACGGGATCGTTGGCGAATATCCAGCATCTCGTGGGGAACGCGGATTTCCGTTTCGTAAAGCAGGACGTGACGGAGTTCCTGTTTCTGGAGGGGCCGGTGGATTTCATCTGGCACTTCGCATCGCCGGCAAGCCCGGTGGACTACCTGGAACTGCCCATTCAGACGTTGAAGGTTGGATCGCTGGGAACGCACAAGGCGCTGGGCTTGGCGAAGAACAAGGGAGCCCGCTTCCTGCTGGCATCGACCTCGGAGGTGTACGGGGATCCGCTGGTTCATCCGCAGCGCGAGGACTATTGGGGAAACGTAAATCCCGTGGGACCCCGGGGATGTTATGACGAGGCCAAGCGGTTCGCCGAGGCGATGACCATGGCGTATCGCTCGGAACATAGCCTTGAGACGCGAATCGTGCGGATCTTCAACACCTACGGGCCGCGGATGCGACTGCGGGATGGCAGGGTCGTTCCCGCTTTCATCGGTGCGGCGCTGGAGGGCAAACCGATCACAATCCATGGTGACGGGAGCCAGACCCGTAGTTTCTCCTACGTCTCGGATCTGGTGGAAGGCATTTACCGCCTCATGATGTGCACCGATCGCACCGCTTGGTCGCCCGTGAACATCGGGAACCCCTCCGAACTCACGATCCGCGAATTCGCACAGGAGATCCTGAAACTCACGGGATCCAAGAGCCGCCTCACCTCGCGTCCCGCGCTGGAAGATGATCCGAAGCAACGAAAGCCGGACATTTCCCGGGCCCAAAAGCTCCTCCAATGGAGCCCGGAAGTGGACCTCTCGGAGGGGCTGCGGCGAACGATAGATTATTTTTGTGGTCAAATGAAGGGTCTGCGCTTATGAAGTCGCGAAAGCCACCCGGGATTTTTGAGTTTGCCCTGTGAACCGCTTTCCTTTAACCACCCGTTACCCGTTCCCGTTCGCCGACTTTGCGCCTATCGCCATCGTGCGTTTGGCGCGGGCGCAACGCACCTGGCACCATGCTTAAAGCCAAGCCATTCCTCGCCATCGATTTCGGTGCCGGTACGCTGAAGGTGGCCGAGTTCGAAATTAACGATTCTGGCAACTTGGTGCTTCGCCAGTTCGGGACCCGTCCCCTTGGACTCGAGGGGTCCCAGGAAACGGCCCGGGAACGCGTCGTCACCAAGGGGCTTCAGGAACTGGTCACTGAACGCGGCTTTAGCGCCCGGACAGCGAGCGTCTGCGCACCCGGTTTTCACGTCTTTTCGAAGTTCGTCAAACTGCCCCCGGTGGATTCGGCGAAGGTTTCGCAAATCATCCAGTACGAGGCCCAGCAGAACGTTCCGTTCCCCCTCGCCGAAGTGGTCTGGGATTACCAGATCCTTGGAACGGCCGCCGGGGGCGAGATGGAGGTCCTGCTTGTCGCCATCAAGACTGACATCGTCGAGGGGTTGTTCCGTGTGGCGGAATCCAAGGGGATCCGCCTTCAGCATGTGGACGTTTCGCCCGCGGCGCTCGCCAACGCCTTCCGCTTCAACTACAGCGACCAGGACGGATGCACAATGCTCCTGGATATCGGCGCCAAGAGCAGCACCGTGCTGTTCTTCGAAAAGGGAAAAATCTACGCCCGCAGCATCAGTATCGGTGCCAACTCGATCACCCAGGATTTCGCGACCGAGTCGAAGGTTCGTTTCAACGAGGCGGAGGCCTTCAAGATTCAGCATGGTCTCGTAAGCCTTGGAGGCGCCTACGAGGAACCTGAGGATCCGAAACAGGCGGCGATCGCGAAGGTGGCCCGACAGGTGATGACCCGCCTCCATATCCAGGTAAACCAGACCGTCCAATTCTACCGGGGGCAGCAGGGCGGCGGGGCCCCCCAGCGCCTCGTCCTTTCCGGCGGAGCCTCGATCATGCCGTACACAGCCCAGTTTTTTAACGAAAAGCTGAATGTCCCGGTCGAGTACTTCAATCCCCTGCGCAATGTCCAACTCGGGCCCTCCGTCAATGTCGACGAGCTGTCCGCCGTCGCCCATGCCATGGGCGAAGTGGTCGGCCTCGCCCTTCGGAACCTCGCGCAATGCCCGATCGAACTGAACCTGCTCCCGAAGAGCTCCCTGAAGCGCCAGCAGTTTGACCAGAAAAAGCCTTACCTGCTCGCCTCCCTCTTCAGCCTTGTGGGTGTTGTGGCGGCCCTTGGATTCTTCGCCAGCTCCGTCGCCAACGACAAGGAGTCGGCACTCAACCAGATCTCGCAAAAAGTCGAGCCGCTGGGGACCAAGGAACAACAGCTTAATTCCGCCAACTCCTCCCTTAAGAAGTCGCAGGACGACGCGACGTTCTACCGGGAATGGCTGAACAACAAGTACCGCTGGGTCGACATTCTCAGCGAACTGAGGGCCGCTCTCATTGCCGCCGAAGCCAAGGCGGCCCATCCCGAGGTCGATGTCGGGATCTGGGTCGAGTCCTTACGCATGGGAAATGTCATCCGCGAGTACGCGGACTCCCAACCGGAAGGGGAGGCTGAGGAGGAAGCCAAGCCCGCCCAGCAGTACGCGATGTCGCGGGAGTTGATGATGCGATACGGCCTTGTACCCACGACACCGCCTCCCGGCGGGGAGGAGGGTGGTGAGGCGGAGTCCACGGCTTCCACCTCCGCCTCCACCAAGAAGAAGTCAGGCTCCACCAACGAGGTCACCGAAGTCAGCCTGGTCCTTCGTGCCGTCAACCTGGCCAACCTTTCACCGACGAACAACCTTCACATCACCGCTTCCGTCGAACAGGAACTCCGGGCCAATCCCCTCTTCGACCCCAATACGACCCGTCTCGGCAAACAGCCGACCCCGGAGGAGGGCGCCCCCACCTTCACTTTTGAGCTCACACTCGGGCTCAAGAACCCCATCAAGCTTTAGTATGCCGTGGATCAAAAAGAACCTGACGCTCGTCCTCGGCGGGTTGGTGGGCTTGGTGCTCCTCGGCGGGAGTGCCTTTTTTCTGTTCGCCCAGTCCGAACGCGAAACTTCTGTCAATGCAGCACTTGAGGAGAAGCGGACGGAATGGAACCGGCTAAACGATCTGAATCCCTACCCGGAGGACAAGAACATCAAGGCGGTGCGTGAGGAGGCGGCGCGCGTTGACAAACTGACCGCAGCCCTGCGGGACAGCATCAAGCCACCGTCGGTTCCGCCCGTCACGGACACGTTTTCACTCAAGCTCCTCATCGAGACCACGATCTCCGATCTTAATAAGGAAGCCGATGAGGCCGGTGTGCGTGTCCCAGACCGGTACGCCTTCACGTTCCAAAAACTGCGCGAGATGCCGCAGTTTGAATCGAATGGCATTCCGAAGCTGGCGGAACAAGTCGCTCAAGTCTCCGCACTCTGCCGGGTGCTCTTCAACGCCAAGGTTCACTCCCTGGACCAATTGCGTCGCTCGCCGGTGCTGCGGGACGAAGGGGGCGGCACCGATTACCTGACCAAGAAGGCCGTGACGAATAACAATCTCATCGTACGCGCCCCCTACGATTTGAGCTTCCGCTCTTTCAGCAGTGAGTTGGCCGGGGTTCTTCGCGGTCTCGCCGCCTTGGAGGATGTCGTCGTCGTCAAGACCATCAATATTGAGCCAACCACTCTTCCTCAAAGCGGTGGGTCCGCTCCAACGCAATACATTCCCCAAATGTCCCCTTCGATGACACCTGGAGTCATGCCCGGCGCCCCAGGGGGAGGAATGGACCCCGCGTTGCGTGCCCGGTATGGCCTCGGACCCAGTTCGCGCGCCGACTCGGAAGGCGGCGGCGCCAGTGGAGGAATGGACCCCCGATATGGCCTCGGAGCTGGAGGCTCGGGAGCCGCGATGCGGTCCCGTTATGGTGGAATGGGAGGCCCGGCCATGGCGCCTCCCCCATCGCTATCCTCCCCCATGCCGGGAATGGGCATCGCCCCAGCCGCTCCCAGCGGTCCCTCCGTGGTTCTCGACGAGAAGCCGCTCCGCGCCATCCTTCAACTCGATTTCGTCAAACCCAAACCGGAACCGGAACCGGGACGCCGCGCCCCGCGGCCGGCGCCCGTTGCCACGGATGCCGAGGCCGCCGATCCAACGGCAACCGTGGCCGAATAGCCGATATCCGCCATGGACCAGTTCAAGAACATTGGCGCCACGCTCGGCGCCCATTACGAAAAGATCATTCTGAGCGTGATTCTCCTCGCGCTGCTCGGCGCTGCGGCCCTCCTGCCGGTCCGCGTCGCCCAGAATCGGGAAACGATTCGACAGGCATTGGAATTGGGAGAACGGGCACGAAAGAAGGAAAGCCAACCCGTCGACACGGCACCCTATGCGGCCACTCTGAGGCGACTGAAAACCGATCCGAAGATCGAGCTGTCAGGCGATCACAACCTGTTCAACCCGGTGGTCTGGAAGAGGAATCGGGATGGGAAACTATTCAAAGTGGTCCGCGGGGACGAGGACGGTCCCGGAGGACTCGTCCTCAGCGAAATCCGCCCATTGCACCTCGTGATAGAATTCGTCGGTGTGCAGGCCAGTGGAGAAAGCCTCCGCTATCGGTTCAATGTCCTGGACGAAGCCAAAGGCCGCTCGGCCAGACCCCGCCAAGTCTATCTCGCGGTGGGGGCGGCGACGAAACGGGATCCCTTCGTTGTCACAAAGGTCATCGGGCCATCCGATAACCCGACAGGCGTGGAGTTTCGATTCACGGACTCCACCGAGACGGCGACCGTAACTCTGGAGAGACCGTTCTCGCGGATCGCCGGGTACGAGGCCGATATGGTTCACGACAAGCTCGGAACAAAATTCAATAACGTGCGTAGCAAGCAGCCCGGCGGAATCCGCCTAGGCTCCCAAACTTACAATATCGTTGCCATCAACAAGGACGAAGTTACTGTCCAGTCCAGCACCACCTCCAAGCGCTGGATCATCCGCCGTAAGGGCGTTTCTTGAGAGGTACGTTTTTATGTCTCTGTCCCGTATTGAACCCGGCTCCATGACCCGCCACGCTGCTGTATCCCTCCTGGCCCTGCTACTCAGTCTGGGCGCTCCCATCCAAGCCACGGCACAGACTTCGCCGCCTGGATCTGTCGAAGAAGCTGCGCGCCGAGAGGAGGCTTACCAGCTCCTTGGAGGCAAGCTCCAGCAGGCCGACCGCGACGTCGCGGCCGGACGCATCGCGGATGCCGCCAGGCGCTATGAGGAGGCCTACTCGCTCGCTGTTCGGGTGGGAGTCAACGCGGAACCCGAACGCGCCCGTTCTGTGGCGGGCGTCACGAGCACCCGCATGCAGTTGGCGACCACTGTCGAGAAAAGGGGGTATCTCAATGAGGCCGTCGCCCACGTCGACCGCGTTCTGAAGGTCGATCCGCTCCATCAGGAGGCGGCGGAAATGAAGCAAAGGCTCGATCGCGCCATCGCCCAGAAGCGAGGCCTCACGCCAAGCGCCGATTCCCTCGGACAACTCCCGGAAATCAGGGAGAAGAAGATCCAGGTGAGCACCTTGGTTCA
>JBBQIU010000164.1:0-6511 GCA_038325245.1 Verrucomicrobiota bacterium | reverse complement strand
AGATCTCGTAGGAATTGTTGTAGGGCCAAAGACGCGCGTTGCGGATGTCGTTCAGATTGGTTGCACCGGGGAGCGAGGACACGGTCCCGCCGATCCACGCATTCGTATTGCCCAAGAGGTTGGGCACCAGCTTGTCGTCGTGATCGTCGGCGTACATCACCCACGCGAGTTGCAACTGACGAAGATTGCTCACGCACTTGATCCCGTGCGCCTTCAGCTTCGCCTTGCTCAACGCCGGCAGAAGCATGCTCGCCAGGATGGCAATGATCGCGATCACCACCAGCAGCTCGATCAACGTGAAGGCACGGCGCTTGATTCCAGAAACCACTGGGCGGCTCGTCGGACTCGGCTTCATGGCGGACATTGCAATGGGATTTTGAACTCTTCCTGGAATGGTTACCGAGAAACCCTAGGTGGCTCGCCGCCGAACTGGCAACCGGTATTTCGAAGGCACACCTGCCACATCTCACCGCCCACGCACCCATTCCTCGATGCTCTCCCGCTCCCGCACGACCTCCACCTTGACCCCGTCCCCCTCCGTCGCCGTCCAGACGACCGCCCCCAGCCCATGCGAAAACCGCGTCTCCCAACTCATCTGGTACGCCCCGGCATCCAACCAAACCAGCACGTCCCCGGCCTGGACCGTCGACGGCAACTCGTGGACGCCCAGGTTGTCGAAGGCCATGCAGGTCGGCCCACATACCAACGTACGCACGCGGGGTCCACGCCGACGGGCCAGCGGGAACAGGCCGTGCCGTTCCCATGTCGCCACCATCGCCTGCAGGGTCCGGCCTCCGTCACACACCAGCGTCCGCAGCCCCCTTCCCTCCTTCACATCCAGGACCCGCACCGCCAGCACACCCATCGACGCCGTCAACCACCGCCCATTCTCCATCCATACCTCCTCCACGTACCGGTGCCGGCTGCGGATCGATGTCACCGCCTCCCGAAGGCTCGCCAACGAAATCCCCGCATCGAGCGGTGCCCCCTTCCGGGTCATTACCCGTTCCGGAGGGAATCCCCCTCCCAGGTCCAGCACGCGTGGGCGCCATCCGGCACTTTCCGCGACGGCCAATGCTTCCACGGCCGCCTCCCGATAGCACCGCGCCTCCTGGACGTTGGTTCGCAAATGGAAATGCAGAACTTCGGCAGGCACCCCGGCACGTCGAAGCGCCGTCAACGCACGCGGCATTTCAGTCGCCAGCAATCCGAATTGGGTTCGAACGCCAGGATGTTCAAAACTGACCTCCGAACTCGTGTTCAAGCGGAGCCCCACGGACCACCTCAGCTTCGCCGCCATCGGAGCCAACACGTGGACTTCCGACAATGAATCGAAGTTCACCCGCAGCCCGGGGACGGCGTGGCGCGGTAGCCAGGCGTGCTTCGCCGGCCCATTGACCAGCACTTCGGACGCCGGAACGCCACACTCCAGGACAGCCTTCAACTCGAACTCCGATACCACCTCCACTCCGCCCCCCAGCCGACGCCACGTCCGGACCGCCGGCAACAGGGACAGGGTCTTGAAAGACCACCAATGCCGAATCGGTATCCCCTCGAACGCCGCCCGCAACCGACCCTCCTGCGCCTCCAACTTCTCCTCGGAAAAAACCAGGACCGGCGTCCCCGCCGCATCCACGGCCTTCCGGACCCGCTCCCGCCAGAACGGGACCGCCCCAACCATGTCGCTGGCTTCCACGCACCAAGGCCTAGTCAACTTGATGCGTTGATGTCAAACGCTCAGAGCCTGTCTGAAGACTCAAAGCGGAATCCCGGATCTGCCTTTTCTTCCCTCGCGTGGCGCGCCTACGCGCGCGTCGTGCCTGAACGGTTAAGGCTCAGCTCAACTTCGCCTTTCCGCCCCCATCGTCACCGCTATGCTGTGCCCGACATGAGTTCCGTCACCGAGTTCGCGACGCCAACGCTGCCCGATGCCCAGGGCCATTTCGGGCCGTACGGCGGGCGTTACGTTCCGGAAACCCTGATGCATCCGCTGATGGAGCTCGAAGCCGAGTACTTCAAGGCCCAGCAGGACCCGGCCTTCCAGCGCGAACTCGATTACTACCTCCGCGAATTCGTCGGCCGCCCCACGCCGCTTTACCTCGCCGAACGCCTTACCCGCGAACTGGGTGGCGCGAAGATCTACCTCAAGCGGGAGGACCTCCTCCACACCGGCGCCCACAAGATCAACAACGCCCTCGGTCAGGCGCTCATCGCCAGACGCATGGGCAAAACCCGGGTCATCGCCGAAACCGGCGCGGGCCAGCACGGCGTCGCGACCGCCACCGTCGCCGCGATGTTCGGCCTCAAGTGCGTGATCTATATGGGCGCCGTCGACTGCGAACGGCAGGCCCTCAATGTCTATCGCATGAAGATGCTCGGGGCCGAGGTCGTCCCCGTGCACGCCGGCCAGAAGACGCTGAAGGAGGCGGTCAATGAGGCCATGCGCGACTGGGTCACCCACGTCCGGCACACCCATTACATTCTCGGCACGGCCTATGGGGCCCACCCCTACCCCGTCATGGTGCGCAATTTCCACCGCGTCATCGGTGACGAGGCACGGCTCCAGATCCTGGAGAAAGAGGGTCGCTTACCCGACCTCCTCCTTGCTTGCGTCGGAGGCGGTTCCAACGCCATCGGCCTCTTCTACCCTTTCCTCAACGATCCCAGCGTCCGAATGTGCGGCGTCGAAGCCGGCGGGTTGGGCATACTCCCGGAGAAGCACGCCGCCCGCTTCCACGGCGGTTCTCTGGGCGTCCTGCAAGGAACCCGCTCCTACATTCTCCAGGACGCTCACGGCCAGATCCAACTCACCCACAGCGTCAGCGCCGGCCTCGATTACGCCGCGGTTGGCCCCGAACACGCCTGGCTCCATGACCAGGGCCGCGTCGAGTACGCCTACGCCACCGACGACGAAGCCCTCGCTGCCTTCATGCGCCTCGCCCGTATTGAAGGCATCATCCCCGCCCTGGAATCCGCTCACGCCGTGGCGGAAGCCATCAAACGGGCGCCCAAGATGCCCCGGGACGCCCTCATCGTGGTGAACCTGTCTGGACGCGGCGACAAGGACGTCGCCCAGGTGGCGCCCAAGGTCGGCCTGGAGATGCCCGTTTAGTCCACCTCGCGACTTGAGCCTCGCGATTCGGCCGCTAGGGTGGCGCGCATGAAATTTGTCGCGGCGATGCTGGTGACGATCCTGATTTCCTTTGTGCTCGCCCTGGGAATCTGGACCGCCGCCCATGGCTATGGGGTCTGGTTCCTTATCCTGGGAGTGATCGGATTCCTGGGCCTGTTCATCCGCTACGGCTGCCAGTCGCATTAGCGCCTGATCCGGAAGCAGATCCCGTTGGCGGCCCCGGCGGCTGGGATAACGTGCCGCGCCCCCCCAGGACGGTTGCCAGCACCACTTCCTTGAGTTTCCAGGTCACGGCCATCGCCATCGCCACCGGGACCAGAATGAGGAGAAGAAGGATGGCCTGCCGACCGAAGCCCAGCGGGTGCTTCGGGATCTCGAGGAATTCCGACAGGTGCCCCGGGGCCAGGCGCCAGTAAAGGGTCACGAAAACGCCGGCCAGAACCGAGACCACGTAGGCCGTCAATCCCCGGAACAACTGGGCGTCCCCACGGACAGTGTCGTCCGGCATCATCGCCGCCAGTCGCTCCAGAGTGCCGAGGAGGGCCACCAGGAACACCAGGGCCACCCCCAACAACAAGGCCACGGCGCGTGCGAAGAATTCGATCGACGGCATCCGGCTCCAGAGGAAGAGGAAAGGGGACAATCCCACTACCAGCAGCGCCAGCATCTGCGCGACCAGCAGGGCATTTTGCCAGACCCGTTCGCCCCGCTGGTACGGCGCCATTCTCAGCAGCCCGAAGAGCACAAGTCCCGCGGCCAGCGTCGGCAGGAAGAGATCATAAAGCGTGGGAATGACGGCGAGAAAGTGCCGGGCGAACGCCAGGAGAGCGAGCGGCAGCCCCCAGAACAGGGCCGAGAGCCCCCGGAGCACCCCGGACAACCCAGCCCGCAGATCGTCGATTCCTCCCACCCCACGGATTCCGTCGCCCCACACACCCCGGGTCGGGTGAGTCGGACGCGATCCGGCTTCCGTGGGATCAGGTGCGGTCAAGACCCCAGGTAGGTGTAGTCCTTCAGCCCGCGCTCGTAGTCATCAAGCAGGCGCATCGCCTCGCTCGGCTTGAGCCGGTCCGATTTGATCGCGGCATCCATCTGGGCCTTCATCTGCCGCTTGAGCTCGTTTTCGTCGTACTGCACGGACGTCAGCGTCTGGGCGATCGTCGACCCCTCGAGGACGTCCTCGACGTAGTACCCAGCGGGCTCGTCCGGCTCGAGGAAGACATGCAATTCGTTCACCCGCCCAAAGAGATTGTGCAGATCGCCCATGATGTCCTGGTAGGCGCCCATCAGGAAGAACCCCAGATAATAAGGCTCGGGCCCGTTTCCGTTCTGCCGCAGGGCATGCACGGGCAACGTGTCGCGAACATCGCGGAGATCAATGAACTTGTTGATCTGCCCGTCTGAGTCGCAGGTGATGTCGACCAGCGTGGCCTCGCGCGACGGCCGTTCCTCCAAGCGGTCGATCGGCATGATCGGGAAAAGCTGTCCCAGGGCCCAGTGATCGAGCAGGGACTGGAACACCGAGAAATTGCACAGGTATTGGTCGCCCAGGCTGTCCTCCAGTTTCCGGATCTCCTCCGGCACATAGGCCTGACCCCGAAAACTTTCCACGACCGCCTGGCTGATCTGCCAGTAAAGGGCCTCAATCTTGGCCTTGTCATGAAGTTCCATCAGGCCGAGGACGAACATGCTGTGGGCGTCTTCGCGACGCTCCGCAGCGTCATGAAAGGCTTCGAGTTTGTTCAGCCGCTGGAAGTTCTTCTTGATGTCGATCAGCTCCCGGACCAGCGGGTGCTCGTTGTCCCCGAAGACGAGCTTCTCGAACAATCCTGTCTTGTGGATAGACCCGAACACGTCGACCACGAGAACGCTGTGATGCGCCACGATGGCCCGGCCGCTCTCGCTGACGATGTCCGGGTGCGGCACCTTCTCGGCGTTGCAGACATCGGCCACGTAATAGACGACGTCATTCGCATATTCCTGCAACGAGTAGTTCGTTGAACTATCGAACGCCGAGTGGCTGCCGTCATAATCCACTCCCAATCCTCCGCCCACGTCCAGGTACCCCAGTTTGAAACCTAGTTTCCTGAGCTTTGCGTAGTACCGAGCGGCCTCCTGAACCGCCTTCTTAACGATGAGGATGTCCGGAACCTGCGAACCGATGTGAAAATGCACGAGCTTGAACGCCCCCTCGAGTCCCTCGGCCTTCAACAGGTCGCACGCGGCAAGCAATTCCACCGTGCTGAGGCCGAACTTGGCGTTCTCACCGCCGCTCTCCGCCCATTTGCCCGCCCCCTTGGCCAGCAGGCGGACCCGGATGCCCACCATCGGTTCCACACCCATCTGTCGGGAAATGGCGATGATCTGCCGGAGTTCCTCCAGTTTCTCCACGACCATGATCACCTGCTTCCCCAGCTTGATCCCCACCAGCGCCATCCGGATGTACGCCGTGTCTTTGTACCCGTTGCAGATGATCAGTCCTCCAACCTGGTCCTGAAGCGCCAGCGCCGGAAAAATCTCGGGCTTGCTCCCCACTTCCAGACCGAAATCGTACGGACGCCCCGCCTCCAGGATCTCCTCCACCACCTCCCGAAGCTGATTCACCTTGATCGGAAATACCCCGCGGTAGCGCCCCTGGTAGTTGAACTCCGTGATCGCCGCCCGAAACGCCTCGTTGATCGCCTGAACCCGGTGACGAAGAATGTCCTGAAAACGGATCAGCAGCGGGAACTTCAGCCCGCGCCCCTTCGCCTCGCCGATGACATCCGTGATGTCCACCGACGCGCCTTTCTCGTGCAACGGTCGCGCCACGACGTGCCCGTCGGCGCTGATGTCGAAGTATCCGGCTCCCCACCGGTCGATGTTATAGAGGGTACGGGCCTCCCCGATGCTCCACGTGGGAGCCGCAGACGAAGGTTCACTCATTTCAGAAGAGACTCCTGCGGGTGCAAAACGGCGGCGATCATATCCAGGCGCGTCGCGAATGCAAAGCACGCGCGCGGAAATATGCCAGCACTCTTTCGCGAGACGCTCCTTCGCAACAGGACGCGCCCTTCGAGAATCAGAGGTCCAGAACCTGAAGGTGTTTGGCGAAAACCAGGACGTGGGGGCATTCGCGACCTGCCCGAGCGGAGATGGGGCGCTTGGGAATGCGCTTCGTGTTCTTCTGGGTCGTCGGATGGATCTTTCGGGACCCGATTCTTCCTCCGTCTTTTCGGCTCAACACCCTGGAGCTTCTCCTCGCAATGCCGCTGAAGTGTCCGTGCCGCTTCGGAGGAACCGGGCCTCTCTCGTGCCCTTCTCTGCGCTCTCTGCGTTCTTTGTGGCCAAAAAGACAAAGAAAAAATCAAAATCCCGAAAAATCCATCAGACGACCAG
>JBBQIU010000163.1:0-6525 GCA_038325245.1 Verrucomicrobiota bacterium | reverse complement strand
AGGCGCAGGCTCGATGATTGCTGTGAACTCCCACTTCATTGCGGCGAAACCTTATGCGAATCTCTCGCGGACCTCAACGTCGTGCTGCGCGTTGCATCTGGCCCACCGTCGCGGCTGTGCCACGGCCGCGGCAAGGGTGGGCTGGTGGAGTGTCCATATCTCCCGATTTCTCCGTTTCATCTGCAAAGAGCAGCTGGAGGGTCCGGTCGATATCCCTGCCAAACGGTTCCTGGAAGAATTGGCCATCCGCCCATCGCCACCTCCCGATTGGCAATTGGAACAGGTACGCAAGCCTTGGATGTGTTCGCGTGCGGCATCGAGCACTGACACTCTATCCCGGCGCCCGAGGGTGTCCTGCCATCCCTGCCGCCACCGCCATTCGCGAGTTCCGGCCCCGTGCCACCCGTGCCACCCGGCCACCCAGCCCGCGCACGAGAAAGCGGGGAGTCAGGCTCATCGCCCAACTCCCCGCCGTGACATCCGTTTCGCCTTGGGTCCGCCTTACTGGGCGGCCCGGTAAAACTTCTGCGCGCCCGTCGGTGTCACCGTGAACGGCGAGGTCGCTCCCGTCACCGCCGTGTAGGGACCCGTGGCGTTATCGGCGCTCTGCAGCGTTCCCACGTACGTCAGCATCGCGTTTCCGCCCTGGCGGGCAATCGCGAGCGTCGGCGTCGTCGTCGGCAGGCTCGGCTCCGCTACCGTGCGGCGCTTGAAGGCCTTGAGCGAACCGGTCTGGGTGCCATTGACCAGCGCCCGGGTTCCGTTCGCATTCACCGTGAACCACTCCACGCGCGCATCGCTGCCGCCTTCGAAGTAGAGCAATCGGAAGAGATAGACACCCGGCTGTTCGGCTCGGAAGTAGAATGACGTGTCCGCGGCGCCGCGACCCGCATCCCACTTGCCCAACTCCAGAAATGTCGGCGTCGTCGCATTGCCCACCGTCACCCCGAAACCGTCGTCGCTGTTCACCACCATTGAGTAGATGCCGGCAGCCGGGATTTCGATGTACGCCAAGGCCTCGGCAGCCACGTTGTCCGTCCCACCCTCCAGGCCAGGAATACCGGGGATCAGTTCGTCACCCACGGCTTGCTCATCGAGGGCCGAGGAGGCGTTGAAATTCCCGGCATCCGCCCCGTTCTGGTCGAAGTTCACATACGAAACCTCAAAGAAGCCATTGGCAACCTCGGCGGTCGTATCATGAATGCTTGCGCCCAACTCACCCTTCAACTGCCGCTCCACAGTCGCCAGGTTTTCGACCGGCCTCGCCGCCGCAAGCTGGTGCGTGCGCCAGCGGATGCCTGCATCCGCACCCGTTCCCACCGCTGTCGCCAACGCCGCCGGAATCGTCGCATAGGCCGGCGTGGTGAACGTGACGGATTCCACCACCGACTGGGCCGTCGTCGTGGTGTACGTGAGCTTCACCGTGTGCGCGGACCCCGAGGGCCAGGGCGTCGCCGCCTGGTAGCGGACGTCAATCCGATCCGGGATATCCGTGCCGTCCGTTGCGGTCAACGGGACGCGGGTCACGGTCGCCCCGGTCACCGCGGCTCCGTCGAGTTCAACCTGAATACCCTTGCTCTCGTCCACCGTCAGGTACGTGGTCTCGCCAATGGCCGCCGTGAAGGCGTTCGGGATGGTGGACACCGTCGTGTAACGGGGCGCGATGAAGGTGATAGTGTCGGTCGACTGAGCGCCCGCACCCGTGGTGAAGTTCACCACGACCGAATGTGTCGAGCCCGGCTCGAAAATCTTCGGGGTCTGGTCGTGCGCCACCATCACCTGTTCGCCGTCCCGCGTGTCCGTCACGGTCACCGTCTGACCGTCCAACGTCGCCGTGATCGGTGAGTTGTCATTGACCGTCTTGCCCAGCGCTTCCCGGAGCCGCACCGAGAATCCCACGCCGGTCGCGCTCGCGCCGGTGATGAACGGCGGCTCGCCCACCGCCACGTTGTCGATGGCCCACCACCAGTCGTTGGCCGCCTCAATCATTCCGAACTTCAACACCAGCTTCTGGGCGCCTCCCGGATTGTTCAGCTCAGCCAAGGCCGCCTCATTGATGAAGTCGTTGTCGGCCTTGAAGAAGGGTCCGTCCGGAATGGAATCCCAGCGCAGGATCTCGACGGGCGTGCCGTTGTCCCACTGCGCCGTGATCACCGCGGTCTGGTTGTTGATGGCCTCCCCGTTCTCGCCGACAGGCCATTTGGGGCCGCCGTCGTCCCGCCCCTCGGGCCGCCAGGAAGAGTCGAACGCCAGCACCAGGCTGTTCGCCGCCTTGCCCGCAACATCGATTTGCGGCGTGTTCATGTACGAGTTGTAAAACCCCTTCAGATGCGGCGCGTCGTCCCATTCATCGTTATCCGCGATCGCCGCCGCGCCTGTTGCGTTCAGGAATTCCACCCGCCGCTGGTTGTCCACCGTTGGCCACCATCGCACATCGGCAAAGGCCCAGCCCGCCCATTCGGTCCGACCGTCGTTCGCTGCATATTCCGGTGTCCCGAAGCCGGGCATCTGGCTGTCGTCCACGGCCCACCCCGTGGGCGGCGTCCGCGTCCATACGCGCTCGCCCTTGGACGCTTCTTCAGGATTACGCCCAAGTGGAACCGTATCAAAGCTCTCATAAAAAAGCTTCTGACCGAACGCAGGCAACGAAGCGGATGCCGCCGTGGCGAGCAGAAGACAAAACCGACCCGCAGAAACATTGTGGTTAAAGAGGAAACCCGGGTTCCCTCGACGAATTTTTTTCATGACTTTCAACATTGGTGATTGGACTCCAAGCCGCATTTTTAGTCCGCCCGTCAACCCGACGCCACCCCCGAAACAGGTGCTTCGGATTAATTCACCCCTCCGACACCGGCGTTTCGCGAAATCTTGTCACTTCTGGAGATGCCGCACCACCGCCTCGGTGCGCGTCCGAACTCCGTACTTCCCAAAGATGCGCTTCAGGTGGCTGTGCACGGTCCAGACGCTGATCTTCAGTTCGTTACCGACTTCCTTGTCCGAGAAACCGCGCTCCAGAAGATCCAAAACCTGCGTCTCCCGCTGCGAAAAGACCGGCCCCGGTGGGTCCACGGTCGCGTCCACCGGTTCCAGCGCCCCCTGAAAATACCGCCGGATCTGACGATCCTCTTCCATGGGGGCCACACCCCGTCCCTCCGGATACGCCTTCAGCAACGGCTCAATCAGCCGGGCCGGTGGCAGGCGTTTCAGGAAATACCCCCGACTCACGCCGCTCACCGACGCGAAGATAGCGTCGCTGTCCGGATACAGACCGTGCTCCAGAATCCGCGGCCCCGCCGCCAGTCCGCCGTCCGCTTGACGCACCCATCCTCGCAACGCCGCTGGCCCAAGACTTCGGTTCGTCAAAATCAAATCCCACGCCCCGCCCCGCGGCGCATTCGCGGGACTCGAACAACCACGCACGCTCGCGACCTTTTCCGCCATGCCCAGCCATCGCACGAGCGCACGCCGGACGGGTCCGTCCGGCTCCACCACCAATACCTGCCAACCGCCCGCCGGCCCCGCAACCGACCGGCTCAAAATCCCCCCCGCCTCCGGGACAGTCAGGATTGTCGTGTAGGTACAGATCATCGGATTCGCCTCCCAAAATACCGCCACCGTCACCTCCCGAGGATGCGCCAGACGAACCCGCCTCCACCCGAGACGCGAAACCTCCGATTGGATGTCGGCCGCCCGAAGCCGCGCCGCGTTCGGATCCTCCGTTCCCAAAGCGATCTGCTCCACGACCCCGTCGTGCGCGATGCCCCCGAACAACTCCCGTCCGAATCCCTCGTGCAGATCACTCACGTACTTCCGCACCCCTACCAACGGCGCCGTTCGCCCCCATCCGCCCCCCCCCGATCCCCCCGCCATCCGTGCGTCCACCCCCACCCACCCGCCCCGTCGCAACTCCGATACGATCTCCACCGCCTCCCGCGCCGCCGCGTCCCTGTTCTCCGCCGTCAATCGCACCGTCCGCCGCGTCCCCTCCCACTGAACCTTGATGCACCACCCCCTCACCCACCGCCGCTCACCCCGGTACGTGAACGAATTCCGAAACAACCGCCGCTCCCAGTGCTCGGACGTTTTGTGATCACCGGCCTTGGACATTTCTTGGACACTTGGACACCCCGCCGAATCGCGCAAGTCCCCACCCTGTCCCGTTCTTCGCCCGCATCCGTTACAATGGAGCAACTTCGAGCCGTCGGGACGATGGATTTCTCCGCGCTCTCCGCCCGTGCGCCACCGGACTCTCGCCCGAACGAGGGATTGCCGACCGCCCGATTCCCGCCAACCTTGCCCGCCGCGACATGCGTCGCGTCCGGTACAGTCCAACGCCCCTACCGTCCGAAGTCGTCGACCGGGGCCGATCCCTGCTCCGGACAGGCAGTGATTCCGAGGCCCTCGAACCTGCCGCATCCCGAAACCTAATGAATAAAAACCTCCTCATGCGTGCCGCACTGGTCGCCCTTGCGATCCTTGCGCCATCCCTTCAAGCCCAGGTGACGATCCCGGAAAGCCACGCGCTTCCCTCGTCGGCCGCCGATACGTCCAAACCCGGGTTCTCCGTTCGCACCTTCCAGGCGACCCGGGTCCCCGGCGAACTCCCCAACTCCGTCGGCCGTGCCGAATCCCAGATCGCCGGCCTGCTCCTCCAAGCCGACGGCACGCCCTACGCCAATATCGCCGACCTCTCCGCCTTCAATCCCAACGGCACCTACGACGAACCCAACATCATCTCCTACACCGCCGGCACCATCCCAGGCATCCCCGGCTCCGAAGGCAACGACGACAACATCGCCCTCGAAGTCATCACCTACCTCAACCTCGCCGTCGGCGACTACGGCATGATCGTCAACAGCGACGACGGCTTCAAGGTCACCACCGGCGACGTGCGGGATCGCCTGAATGAAATCAAACTCGGCGAATACGACGGGGGTCGTGGCGCGTCCGACACCACCTTCACATTCAAGATCACCAAGGCCGGCGTGTACCCCTTCCGCCTCATCTATTACGAGGGCGGCAGCGGCAACAGCGTCGATTGGTTCACCTCACCGCCCACCGATTTCGTCGACCGCACCCATCTCAATGCAGGGGACATCAAGGCCTACCGAGCCCTGACAACCCAGCCAACCCTCGGGGCGGCCATCAAGGGAATCTCACCCCTCCCCGGCGCGATCAACCAGGCCCCGCGCGCCGGCCTCACCGCCCTCATCCAGGACGGCTCCGCCCCGCTCAACCAGGCCACCCTCACCGTGACCCTCGGCGGCAGTGACATCACCGCACAGGCGACAATCTCCAAGCAGGGCAATCTCACCAAGGTCGTCCACACACCCACCACGCTCCCCCCTGCCCTGTCCGATCAGGTCTATGTCCTGACGTTCGACGACGCGACCGCCGTTGGCGGCCGGCGCAGTGCCACCCTCTCCTACAAGGTCGCCGCCTACGCCAACCTCAATCTCCCCGCCCCGATTTGGTTCGAAGGTTTCGACGGTGTTGAAGAAGGCACGCTGCCCTCCGGATGGTCGACGTTCTCGCCCATCGCCGCCCAGGGTCTCGAGGACCTCAATGATCCCGGCAGCGATTCCTATCTCGTTTGGGTCGTCATCAGCCGCGACCGCGTTCAGGAACTCAGCGCCCGCTGGGATGCCGCCCGCCGACTCTACACCCCCGAGGGTTATATCAACGGAGAGCGCATCCAGAGCCTCATCAACACGAATTTCGCCTACCACGAATCCGACATCCGCGGAGGCAGCCAGTACGCCGAACTCATCTCGCCCTCGGTCAACCTCACGGGCAGGACTGACATCAACCTCGTCTACCACAGCATCTACGAGCAGAATCAGGACAACATCGCCGGCGTTGAGTACTCCATCGACAACGGTGTCACCTGGCTCCCCGTCGTCTACAAGGTCGACGACGTCGACATCATCAGGAACGCCGCGGGCGCCACGGATGCCGAGGCCACCCTCACCGCCGCCCGTTCCGACGCCGCGTTCTACAACGACCCGGAGACCGGCGAGGAGGTCGGCCGTACCTACGGCGCCTTCGTCAAGTCCGCCCCCAGCACGTGGAGCAGCCTCGGCGATTTCATCAGCGGCCGCGTCAACGACAATTTCCAGGAGTCCAAGCGCGTCGAAAAATTCCGCCTCCCTCAAGCCGACAACCAGGCCAACGTCAAACTTCGCTTCTTCCAGGCCGGAACGGGCTCCTGGTACTTCGGCATCGACAACGTCGGGTTCTACTCGATCACCACGATCGACCCGCCGTCCCTCACCGCCCAACCCGCCAACGCCTCCCGCTTCGTGGGCACGTCCGTGTCCTTCCAGGTCGGCGCGAATGGTCCTCAACTCGCCTACCAGTGGCAGAAGGACGGCACCGATCTCGCCGGCGCCACGAACGCCGTCCTGAATCTCTCAAGTCTCGCCAAGTCCGACGCCGGCCGGTACCGAGCCGTCGTCACCAACCCCGGTGGGGAAGTCACCAGCGCAGAGGCCACCCTCACCATCCAGGACATCCCCGGCGACG